>JAEOTJ010000243.1 GCA_016839905.1 Promethearchaeota archaeon
AATAAAATAATTGGTATCAATAGTAAAATTAACCATTTAAAAAATAAAATCCTCACAATAAATAATTCAAGCGAATATATTTGCTTTTTTGCTGTAAATGTGTAGGGTAATATGTTTCCATAATAAATAATCCTCCAGATGAAATAAGGTAAATATATCATTAAAAAGAGGGCTCCAAATAAGATTATCCTAATGAAAGAATTCCTATTAAAAAGATTTTTCTCTTTAATAATAATAAATATAAAAAATAATAATGTTATTGCAAATACAATCGCCCCCTCATGACGGATTAAACTAGTTATTGCAAAAAAGAGTGGAGATATTTTTATAAGAGATTCTTTTCTTTTAGTAGTATCAATTATAAAAAAATATATTGATATAAGTAAAAATAATGAAAAAAGTGAAGTTTCTAAACCTCCGATTGACCATAAAGCGATATTTGGAGTGATTGCATAAAAGATAATAATCCAATTACAAAATTCTTCATCCTCATTTATTAAATATGCCAATTTATAGAGGATATAGATGCTTAAATGACAAAAAATCATTCCTGAAATTTTAGCAAATAAAACAGGGTCAATATTTAATAAATAACTAACAATTAAATATATTACCCATAAGAAATTAGAATATCCTTCAACGGGTTTTTCATCAATATTAAAAACTAACTGTTGATTTTCATAAAAATTTTTAGCATATCTCATTGATATATACGCATCATCACTAATATAACTCCAAAATAAGATTTGAAGAAAAAATAAAATGGAATGAGCAATAATAAAGAAGTATTTCGTATATCTAAACCTCATTTCTATGTTCTTACTATGATCATAAAAATAAAAGGTTTTGTAAAAAAATAATTTTAGTCATATTTCTTAATTGATTATTAAATTTCTCTAAACTTTCAATAGAAAGAAATTATAATGATTAATAACTGAATTCTTTTATTTTTTTAATAATAAAATCCTGATCTTCATTAGTAAAATTAAGTGAAAAAGGTAATGTTAAAATCTTCTTAGAAATTTTTTCTGTTATTGGTAAATTGCCTTCTTGAACTCTATATTTCTTATGATAATAAGATTTTAAGTGAATTGGATAAAAATATACTTTAGAAAAGATTCCATTTTCCAATAAATAATTTTGAAGACTTTCTCTTTTATCTGAATTTTTTAAAAGAATACTATATAATTGATAAACATTAAAAAAGCCCTTTAATTCTGGTAAAACTTTTATATTTGGGTCTTTACTTAAGTTCTTATCATAATACTTGCCCTTAGCTCTCCTCAGATTAATCATTCTGTCAATCTTACTTAATTGTGAGATCCCTAGTGCTGCACATATAGTTGACATTCTAAAATTATATCCAATTTGAATATAATCACTCTCCTTAATATCTGAAAAATAATCAATACCTTGTTTTTCAACTCTGCCATGAGATCTAATTAATAATAGTTTTTTATATAAATTTTCATCATTTGTACAAATTGCACCCCCTTCACCAGTAGTAATGATTTTATTTTGACAAAAACTTAACATTCCAGCATCACCGATTGTTCCTGCTAAGGACTGTTTATATTTAGCTCCAAAACTCTCTGCATTATCTTCAATTAACTTTATATTATAATCCTCAGCGATTTCTTTTAGACTATTGATATCTCGGCATATTCTCCCTCCATAATGCATTGGTATAATCGCTTTTGTTTTATTGGTTATTTTATTTAATACATCATTCGCATCTAATCCTATAGTTTGCTCTTCGATATCCGCAAAGATAGGTTTTGCTCCTGCTAATATTACACAATTTGCAGTAGAGATAAAGGATAAAGATGGGACAATTACTTCTCCTTGAGTAATATTATTCGCTAACAACACCGCATGAAGTGCTGAGGTTCCTGAATTGAAAGTTATAACATATTTAACACCTAAATAACTTCCTAATGCTTGTTCAAATTGATTGATTTCTGGACCAGATGCCCAATATGATCCTCTTCTTATGACATCTGATATTCTTGTTATATCTTCTTCATCCCAATAAATATCAAATAATGGATATTTCTTATTCATAATAACTTAAAATATTTATATTAAATTATATTTTTCAAGAAGCTCTGATATTTGTTCTTTATGTAATGGTTCAATATCTTTAGTATTATAGTTAAAAGTGTTATGTTCAATAATTTTTATACCATTAATATTTAATTCATTCATTTCTTGTTCATTGTTCTCAAAATTAAATTGGATTAATGGATATATTATAAAACTATCTTCGGTTTCATAACAAGATCCAATTTCTACCGAAGATATTAATTCTTCGTCAATTTTTTCACCAGGCCTAGCTCCAATGACATTTATCTTTATTGAATTTGGATCTCTTCCGATCTTATATGAATATTTTTCTATTATTACTTCTATCAAGTCTATTATTTTAATCACTGGCATTTTTAGAACAAATATTTCACCCCCTCTAGCACTTATCGCCGATTTTAACACTAATTCTATTGCTTGTGGAATAGAAAGAAAGAATCTTCTCATTCTTTCATCGGTTAATGTTACCTTTTTTTCTCGTTTGATCTGATTTTTTATTAGAGGGATAATTGACCCTCTTGAACCTAAGACATTTCCAAACCTCACACATGAAATAATTGTTTTATAAATACCCTTGGTTAATTCTCTTGACACACATAACCGTTCTCCTAACATTTTAGTAGCACCCATTGTTGTGGTTGGATTAATTGCTTTATCAGTTGAGATATGAATAATTTTTTTCACAGAATTAGCATAAGCAGCTTCTATTATATTTTCGAGGCCATGAATATTTACTTTAACAGCTTCCATTGGATTATATTCGCATAAGGGAACATGCTTAATCGCTGCTGTATTAAAAATATAATCAACATTATTAGCTGCTTTTTTAATTCTTTTATAGTCTCTAATATCCCCTAATAAATATCTTGTCTTATCAGGAAAATCTTTTAAACGTAATTTAGCCTCCCAAAGCTCATTTTCAGAATTAGATAAAATTCTAATTGCTTTTGGATTAAATTTTAGTATTTGATTAACAATCTCGGAACCTATTGTACCAGTTCCTCCGGTTACTAAAATAATTTTATCTTCAAAAAAACTTGGAAAATCCAAAAAATACTCACTATGATTAATATTTTTTTTTAAATTTTAATATATAAAAAAATGGATCAATTTATTAATAAATAAAATATTATTCCAATATTTTTTTTATTATTGTTCCCAAATAGGATCTTTTAGTATCCACTGATCGCTTTTATTTTTATAAAATAAGTCTTTATTATAAAATTTATCAATAATACTAAAAAATTCTGTTCTTGTATAACCTGTAGAAGCACAAAAATCATCTACACATCTCTGGTCAAGATTATGATCATACTTCTTCACTAATTTAATACCTTTTTCTCTAGTTATAACTCCTGTCTTAATTTGTCTAGAGGCTATATCAGTAGCTTGTTGATGACCAAATTTTGGGTATTTACACCATGAGTGTGTTAAATAACCGAAACTATCTACTTGACAATAATCTTCTATGTGATGAGTTCTTCTCCATTCATTAGAGAGATCTTTAAATCCTCTACTTTTAGCAAAAATATAATTTGCATAACCATTCCATCTATAGAAATAGCTTAAATAAATTGGATCTAAATTTGCAGCTTTCATTTCTTCAACTGAAGGATATTTTAATAAAACTAAATCTTTCATTTCTACTCCATCGAGCGCTGCTAATTCTTCTAAAGGGATTCCTGAGGCAACATCATTATAGAATTGATCTGTTGCAGAATAAGTTTCTTCTGTTTGATAACCTCCGTATTCATAATTTACATTTTCTCCATAAACAACAAGTGGTAGTTTTAAATTTATTGCCATATGAATTGGAAAGGAATAAATTAATCTATCAATATAATAAGTTGGTTTAAGATACTTTTCAAAGGTGTATTTCATAATAATTTTTTGAATCTGAGAATTAGGTTTCATACTAATAATATCACATCCAAATTCTCTTGATATATTTTTAATATTATGTTTACCAGCTTTAGTCATTGTAAAATTATCTTCAACAGTAACCAGTAAAGGATTCATATCCATCACTTCTTTCATTATATGAACTTGAAAATGACTATCTTTACCCCCACTAACAGCAATTAAACAGTCATATTGATTATTGTGTACTCTTTTATATTTATCACATAATTGTTTTAGCTCATTTTTCCTAGAATCCCAATCAATATGATCTTTTTTCTCTTCATTAATACATGCTGAACAAATACTTTCTTCATTGAAGATAATTCCTGGCCTTGTATCAGGCATTACACATTTTTTACAATATTTCATAATTTTAATCATCTAAATATTAGATAGCTTAGTTATTATAAGAAAATGAACGTACCATCTTATATTAAATTTATACATAATACAAATATATCTAATATATATTAGAAAAATTCTTTTATGCAAAAAATTAATTTTTATTAAATATTTTTAATATATATATGACAATGATAAGGATAATTCCTAGATTAGATGTTAAGAGAGCAAATGTAGTTAAAGGCATAAATTTTGAAGGATTAAGAGTTGTTGGAAAACCAGATGTGTTTGCTAAAAAATACTATGATCAAGGTGCCGATGAATTACTTTATATTGACATAGTTGCTAGCCTCTATGAAAGAAATAATTTAAGTAATGTAGTTGAAAATACTTCCTCTGTAGATGCATTCATACCTATAACTGTTGGAGGAGGCATCAGAAAAATAGAGGATATTAGAAAATTACTATATGTTGGAGCAGATAAAGTTGCAATTAATACTGCGGCAACAAGAAATCCAAAATTCATAACTGAAGCATCAAGAATATTCGGTTCTCAAAGTATTGTAGGGTCAATTGAAGCAAAAAAGACAGGCTCAAATAAATGGGAAGCTTATATAGATTGTGGAAGAGAAAAAACAGGAATAGATGCTGTTGAATGGGCAAAAGAATTATTAGATTTGGGCGTTGGAGAATTGTTGATAACTTCTGTAGATTTTGAAGGTGAACAAAAAGGTTATGATATCAAATTATTGAAAGCGATCTCTCAAGAGATTGATATTCCCATTGTAGTATGTGGTGGTGCAGGAAATCTTGAACACCTTAATATATGCTTAAATGAAGTTACTTGCGATGGTATCTCTATGGCATCAATTCTTCATTATGATAAAAGTAATATTAAAGAAATTAAAGATTATTTACAAAAATCTGGTTATATTGTCAGAAAACCATCTAACACCAATGAAGGCTTAATTAAACATAATAAAAATATAAAAAGGAAAAAAATTAGTATTATAGACTATGGGGCAGGAAATATTCGTAGTGTTTATAATGGATTTATAAATATGGGAAATGAAGTAAATGTTATTAATAAACCTGAAGAAGTGGAGAATGCAGAAGCAATTGTTATTCCAGGTGTGGGAGCATTTGAGGATGGTATTAAAGGATTAAAAAATAAAAAATTAATTGAACCATTAATCGAACATATTAATAACAATAAACCTCTCTTAGGGATTTGTCTCGGAATGCAATTACTAATGAGTGAAAGTGAAGAATTTGGAAATCATGAAGGACTAGATGTTATCAAGGGAAAGGTTCAAAAATTTAAAGATCCATTGGTGGTTAAGAAAAAAGGGTATTTTGTACCCCATATAGGTTGGAATACTGTTATTTCCTATAAAGATAAGAGCTGGGACAGCTCTATTTTAGAATACGTTCCTAATCATTCGGAAGTATATTTTGTTCACTCTTTTTATCCGGTATTAGAAGATAGCCAATATATTATCGCAGAAACGATTTATGGTGGTCAAAGATTCTGCTCATGTTATAGAAAAGGAAATATTTATGGCACACAATTTCATCCTGAAAAGAGCGGAGATATTGGTTTACAAATAATTAATAATTTTGGTAAAATTTCTAATTAATTTGTGAATAAGAAATAAAAAAATTAGATATTATTCATCATATACAGTATGTAGTAATTTCCATTCTCCATTTTCTTTTTTCCATAAATGTGGAGAACGATATTTATTAATAGTTTCCCAAAAGTGCTCTTCTGTCATATTATTCATATATTTTAAAAATTCTTTAAAATATTTTGTAGGAAATTCATGATCAAATTTTTTAACTAATGTAATGCCTTCTTCTCGAGTAATTTTAAAGTTTCAAATTTCTTGAGAGGCATCATAACTCGCCCTTCCAATACCAAATTTTATATATGTTGTATAATAATGGTAAGGATCAGTTCTATCATCAATGCTATTATATTTTGAATATGTTCCTTCAGTACGCTCACAGTTGGCTTTAAAACCAGTATTCTCAGATGCATAATAATATGCTTCTTGAGGGTCCCATTTTAAATAATATCCTAAATAATGAACCTGAATTTCTTTCTGGATATATAAATCTGGATTCATAGGCAGATAAGGATTTAGATCGTTCATATTTAATCCATATTTATCCTTAAGAGTTCTTATTAAGACGCCTCCTAAGTATATATTGTCATAATTATTTCCTGTTGCATATTTCATATCTCTCATAGGTGTTAAAGCATCTTTTAATGGATTACCATATTCTGCCTCATTTTCTCCATAAAAAACTAATGGAATATCATATAAAGTTGCGAATTTTGCACCAATATTTTTTTGTCCAAGAATAAAGGGTTGAAATGGATGTAAAAGGTTATCAAATGCTAGACGTGTTAAGAGCCGATGAATTTTACCATTTGGTTGAAATAATATATTATCAAAACCAGAATGAATCCATTTTTCAAAATTATTCAAACCAACTTCTGTATAAAGATGAGGTGCCCATGTCACAGTTAAGGGATGCATATCAAATTTAAATTTTAACATATGTGATGCATATACGCTATCTTTCCCACCACTCCCAGGAACAATACAATCATATTTTCCATCATCACGGCGATATTTATCACATAGATCTCTTAGCTCTTGTTCCCTTTTATTCCAATCTATTTCTTTATGTTTTCTTTCTGATAGTCTACAAGCATCACAAACCCCATCATCATCAAAATTTATCGTAACTTTCTTTGTTTTAATATTATGCTTAAATTCTAAGGCAGAATTAGGACGCTGGTTTGAAATAACGCATTTTTTGCAAAAAATAACATCTTTTGGAAGCCCAAAATAAACCTCCAAGTTTTTAAAATCATTCATTTTGCTATAAAAAAATTGATTTTTGATTATATTCTAATTATATTATATATATTTTCATAAAATATATATTTAATTATTTTAAAGATTATATTCTCAACTTTAAAAAAATATAATTATTAGAAGATAACATATTTAATTTCGCATTAAATTAAATTATGATTGATTTGAAAATATTACTCCTAATAAAACCTACATCTTGGGGTAAATTAGCAAAAGAATTTATTGAAAAAAAGTTTCCAAATAATTTAGTATTAACAGCGGATTGGGGAGATCCGAAACCAAAAATTCTTTTTAAATGGGAAGGAGATTATATTATCTCTTTTTTATCTCCATGGATATTACCTCAAGAAATATTAAATAAAGCAAAAATAGCAGCAATCAATTTTCATCCTGCTCCTCCGGAATATCCTGGAATTGGATGTTATAATTTTGCGATTTATAATGATGATAATGAATATGGTGCAACCTGTCATCATATGCTTAGAAAGGTTGATTCAGGACAAATTATTACAGTAAAACGGTTTCCTATTGAGAGTCATGAAACTGTATTGAGTCTTAAGGAAAAAACAATGAATATTCTTATGCTTCTTTTCTATGAGATAATGGATATTATTATAAAAGGAAAAGATTTACCCATTTCTTCAGAAAATTGGCATAGAGATGCTTATACAAGAAAAGATTTTCAAGATTTGTGTAGGTTATCTTTACAGATGCCTGAGGAAGAACTAGTAAAAAGATTAAAAGCTACTTATTTTGCAGGGGCTAGAGATTATCCAAATATTGAGATTGGTGGTAAAATATACCTTTTAGTTGATCCTAAAGAATTAAAAAAAGAATTATAATAGATTTTTATACATTATAAGTGATTTTCTTAATTAAAAGGTTTTTATTAATATTTATATCTTCAAGAGCTTTAACTACTTTCTCAACAGCTTTTCCTTTACCATATGGATTTTCTACATTCTTACATAATTCTTTAAATTCTTTTGAAAATCCTTTTTTAATTGATGCTATTATTTCTGATGATTCAAAACTTGAATGTATTACATTTTCTCCAGTTTCACGCCCTTTATTTCTATTACCTAAATTTACAACCGGAATTTTAAAAGAGGGAGCTTCTGTAATTCCACTACTACTATTTCCAATTAAGAGATCAACATTTTTTAATAAGCTTAAATAATCTTTTCTTTTTAAATTCTTAAAAATCTTAAATTTTTCAACATTCTCCCTTGCAATTATTTCTTTTATAATTAGATCACTGCCAGGATCATTATTTGGATAAATTATTACAGTTTGAATTTTAAGATTTTGCAAAATGTCTAATATTTCCGTTATTTGGAATCCCGCTTTATTAGATTCAAAAATATATGGATGAAAGATACATAATATTATTTTTTCTTTAGAATTTAATCCTAATAATTTACATATTTCTTCTTTTGTATAGAGCTCCTCTTCATATATAATATCAAGACCAGGAGAACCATACATATGAATTCTCCATTCTTCTTCACCTAATAATTTGATTCTTCTGGAACTTTTAGGACTTATAGGAAAATGTATATTAGCAAATTTAGTTATTGCATGTCTAATTTGTTCATCGACCTGTCCCATAAACACACTATCCCCTCCTTGAATATGAGCAATCGGTATTGTTAATGTTGAGGCTGCTATTACAGCTGCTAGAGGTTCATATCGATCCCCCCATACTAATAGTAAATCAGGTTTTATTTCATAGAAAGCTTCTGTAAAATTAATAACAGCTTTTCCAAATCCCAATCCTACCCGAATTTCCATATTTACATCTTCATCATACATCGGAATTACTTTTGCTATAGATATACCATCTTCTTTTATAATATTAATTGTTTCTCCATATTTTTTTAATAAATGCATTCCTGTAACTAAAAGAGATAATTTTAATTTATTAGACTCTTCTATTTTTTGGATAAGTGATTTTAATAGCCCATATTCCGCTCTAGTGCCCGTAATGACACATATATGCTTTTTCTTCATTTATATTAAATCATCCCATAGTAATATTGTATCAGGTGGAATATCTTTTTTTACTTTTTTTCCAATTAATTCTTCAAAATATTTAGGACGAATTCCATTACCCGGTCTTTTTATACCAATATCATCTCGTTTGATAATAGTTCCTTTCAATATATTTTTTAAGGTAACTATACTTTTTCGAGCAATTAAAGCAATTTCCAACTCATTTTTCGATGCGAATTTTTCATAACTTCCCAAACTCTTTTCAGTTTTTCGGATTGTTTTTACCCAGTCATTCAATTCTCCTGGATCTAACGAAGCTTTATGATCAGGGCCTTCCATATTCTTATCTAATGTAAAATGTTTTTCAATAACTTTTACTCCCATAGCTGTAGCAACGATTGATGCTTCAAAACCTAAGGAGTGATCTGAAAAACCTATTATATCATCAGGAAATTCCTTAATATACGTTTTAATAACATTAAGATTTAATTCCTCGATATTAGCAGGATAATTAGTAGTACACTGGAGGATTATCAAATCTTTGAGACCTTTTTCTTTAATTAGAGAGACTGATTCCTTAACCTCATCAAGATTTGCCATACCTGTCGACAATAATATAGGCTTTCCTTTTGAACATATTTTTTTTAGAAGTGGATAATTGTTCATATCTCCAGAACCTACTTTATAAGCAGGTATATTAATTTTATCTAAAAGATCAACCGATTCCTCTCCAAATGGCGTTGAGAGAAATATAATTCCTTTTTTATCACAATAATCCTTAAGTTCTTTAAAATCCTCTTCTTTTAAGGTAAGCCTTTTGATGAGAGAGTAAAAATCTTCATCATCATTTTTATTCTTTCTTTGATATTCTACTTTTGGGGTTGATTTTAATAATAATTCTTCGGCATTAAATGTTTGAAACTTAATAGCATCTACATTAGATTCGAATGCTATATCTACCAATCTTATAGCTAAATCTTTCTTACCATTATGGTTAACACCTGCCTCAGCAATTAGGAAAACTTGAGAGTCTTTACCAATAACCTTATTTTCTATTTTAATTTCATTCATTTTAGAATAATTATGATAAATTTAAATAGTCCAGCCTCCATCTACTAAAAGAACCTGCCCTGTGATATAAGCAGAGGCATCTGAGAGTAAAAATATAACTGGTCCTACAATGTCATCGGAGTTGGCCATTCTTTTGAGAGGGACTTTATTAATATATTTTGATACAAAATTTTTTGGTTGATTATCAAATAACCCACCTGGAGCTATAACATTTGCTCTTATATTATATGATCCGTAATAGGAAGCTATGTATTTTGTCAATAAATTGATACCTGCTTTAATAGATGGATATGCTATAGGTGTAGTCATTTCTGTACCCTCATATATTTTAAAATCGGGAGCTGAAACTCCATAAATAGAACCCATATTGATAATACTACCAAATCCCTGATCTTTCATAATTTCTGCTACATTAATTGAAGTTAGATAATAACCTCCTAAATGAAGATTTAAATTTTCTTTCCAAGATTTATAATTTAAAAGTTGTTCTTTATCACCCCAATCTTTTGTTTTTGGATATGCCGTATTTACAAATCCATCTATTACATCATATTTTTCTTTAATTTTTTGTAGTAAATTTTTAACAGAATTTTCATCAGAAATATCAGCTGGTATAAACGATATTTCTTGATTAACATCATCAAATTCTTCCATTAATATTTTACCTTTATTCTTATCAATATCACTAACTATTACTTTAGCACCAGCATATACAATATTTTTAGATATAATAGAACCAATAAGACCTATACCTGTAATTAATATATTCTTATTTCTAAGTTCAAATTTTTCTGGCCAGACTTTAGTAGTCAAATTTAAATTCACCATTTTTAATTAAGAATTCTAAAAATTTAAAATCAATCTCTCTATCTATATCAATACTTATATCTGACATTTTATAAACAATTGCTTTTCCAGAATATAATGTATTCATTTTTTTTAAAAAGTCTCTTTTTATGATATAAATAGAGGCATTTAATGAATACACTTCAGGGGCTTTTTGTCTTGAAAAAACAGCATTATTTGGTTTTTTACATAATTTAGCATAACCATCCTCATCTATTTCCACCATATTAAAGTATGGATTCTTTTGACAGGGATATACACTGAATATTATATCAGCATCTTTCTTAATTATTTTTTGGTAGGATTCCTCTATATCCTTAAGGAGTCTAATTGGAGATGTAGGATCTAAATCAACAATATAATCATAAACATTGTGTTCTTCCTTTTCACAATAACTTATTATATGTTTCCAAACATCAATCTTGGAAGCATCGTCGGTAGCTAATTCATTGGATCTTAAGAACGGAGCTTCTGCACCATATTCTACAGCAATTTTTTTAATTTCCTCACTATCAGTCGAAAAAATAATCCTATCACATTTTCCCCATTCTTTTAATGCTTGAATAGAATAATAAATAAGAGGTTTCCCTAAGAATAATCGAATATTCTTATTTTTAATCCCTTTTGAGCCACCTCTTGCACAAATGGTTCCTAAAATTCTCATTTTTTTTATAAAAAAACCAGATTAATTAAAATTATTAGTATAAATCATCAAAAGTATTTATTTATTAAATAATTATTATATATACATCTTAATTGATACATCCTTAGAAAAATAATTTTATTTCTCGTTAAAAAACTATAAAGGAAAATAACTTAAATTCTATCAGACTTCTTTTATTAATCATAATATGTATATAAAAAGGTTATAGAAATATGAGAGCTCTATATAAAGCAACTGTAATACAGATAGAAGTAACAAATTATTGCAATCATCAATGTCCCAATTGTACTCGATTTGTTGGCCACCATAAAAATCCTTATTTTATGGATTTGGATACTATTAAAAAAGCTATAGAATCTCTAGAAGGCTATACAAGTATGATTGGTCTAATGGGTGGAGAAACAACACTTCATCCACAATTTAAAGAAATATGTAAGATTTACCAAGAGCTTATTCCCGATAAAGAGCGGAGAGGTCTTTGGACAGATGGGCTGTATTGGGATAAGTATGATAAGATAATCCGGGAGACTTTCCCAATCGAGAATATAGTTTATAATGCACACGATTACGAATTTAAAGGACAACATCAACCGTTACTTATAGCAGCTGATGAAATAATAGACGATAAAAAATTAATGTGGGAATTAATAGATAATTGCTGGGTTCAACAAAGATGGTCTCCTTCAATTAATCCTAAAGGTGCTTTTTTTTGTGAAGTAGCTGCAGCATTAGATATTTTATTTGAGGGTCCAGGGGGCTGGCCTGTAGAACAAGGATGGTGGAAAAAGAAACCAGAACAATTTCAAGATCAAGTAAAAAGATATTGTGTGATGTGTAGTGCAGCAATTCCATTTGATAATGAAATTAATAACTCAGAATATGATTATGTATCTAAAGGGAATATTGAGATGTTGAAAAAAGTAAAATCCCAAAAATTAAATCAAAATCAAATGAAATTATACGATAAAAAATATGATTATGAAGATTATAAGAAAAATATTAAGGATTGGCGCCCGGGATATTTCAGAGATTTTGTTCAACATGAACCTGGAAAACGGATTTATTCAAATAAAGATAAAAAATGCTAAAGTATAATGAATATAAAAAAAAAAAAAACCTTCATTAAAAATTATATTATATCTACTTTTAAATCTATTTATTATTTATTTTATGAACGATTGAGATTAAAATGGGAGAGATATAAACATAATAAAGAATATAAAAACGGAAAACTACCATTAATTTCTGTTTATTGTCCAACATACAATCGAGGTAAAATACTTATTAAAAGGGCTGTAAAATCTGTTTTAGCCCAAACTTATAAAAACTTCGAATTCATTATTGTAGGTGATTGTTGCATAGATGATACTGCTGATTTAATATCGAAAATCGGGGATAGTCGCATCAGATGGTATAATATTCCTAAAAGAGGTTATAGATATCCACCTTCAGCCGAGAGTCATTGGTTAGCTGGTCCAGTCATCGCAGCCAATACTGCATTAAAAATGGTTAGAGGAAAATGGATTGCAAGAATTGATGATGATGATACTTGGTCCGAGGATCATTTAGAACAACTTATAAATAAAGCATTAAAAGAAAATTATGAATTTATATCAGCATTATATGAAGAAAAACGATTTGATAAAGTTAAAATTATTGATGGTGAACCTGCCCTGAGTCCATATTATACAAGAAAAGAAACACCTCCAAATAAATATAATCCTAAAATTGGAGGTACAAGTACTTGGCTTTATCGGTCTTATCTGAAATTTATGAAATATAATTTAGATTGTTGGCGAAAAAATTGGAATCGAGTAAATGATATTGATTTATCTTTAAGAATGTTTAAAGCAGGTGTTAAAATGGGATTTCTTGATAAAGTACTTGCTTATGTATATCCTCGACCTGGAGAAGAAACTGTTGGTTTAGAAGCGTATCTTCAAGCCGAAGAAAAAGGATTAAAGACTCATTTATAATTTTTAATCCTTTTATTCCTTTTGTTAAGTTTTAGAAAAAAATCAAGATTAGAATTATGTAAATTGGATTCTTTTTTGAGTAATTAATTTGTTTATTAAGAACTTCCTATCATTTTTTTTATCAGATTTGATACTCTTTTGATGGATAATCCATCAAGTTTATGTAAATAATTTCTAAGAAATACTTCTCTCCCTTCTTTAAGAACTATTGGATTCTTAAAAACTATTTTAAGTTTTGATTTAAAATCTTCAACATTTGATACTCCAAATGCGGCTTTTTCTTCCATATATGGTATTGGAAATCTTCTTTTTCTTAATACCATAACAATCAATGGTTTATTTAGGTAGAGCCCTTCTATTCCAGTAGTTGACCATCCAGAAACCAAACAATCACATGCGATTAGTAAGTTTTCAATATTATAATTTAAAACAACGGTTACATTTTTTACTTTTAAATTTTTTATCATTGTTTCTATAATATGTCGATTGTGTGGTTTTGCATAATGAAGCTTTATTATTAAGTGTGATTCAGGTAGTTCTTTAACAGTGTTTAAGATTAATTCATAATACCTAATAAATTCTGAGGTCGATAGATTTATCCCTTCAATTCTTCTATAAACAATAAGATGACCTGCTGTATATACAATTAATTTCTTATCTTTTTCTAACCCAAAATCTTTATATACTGAGTTTTTTATCTTTTCTTTAATTTTATCATTTTGGTTAAAATAAAAATATTTATCAAGATTTGGAGCTCCAGTTATAATCATTCTTTCGAAAGGTAACCCGTTATCATTTAGATTTTTTTTACTTGTTTCACCCCATACAGCTATTTTTTCTGCAGTTAAAGGTAAGAAACCGAGATCATAGAAGTATTGAGTGGCACCACGTTGAAGAACTAATGATTGTATTTTCATTTTTGAAGTAACTGATGCCATAGTTTTTGTAAATTCTGAGACATCATCATTTACTGTTATTAAATCAATATTTTCTTTTTTATATAACCTAATGTTAGTAAGAATATTTTCAATAAATCTCCTAAATTCAATAAATATACTATTTTTGATATAATTACTTACAATCGGCCAAAAGGAGATATTTTCATATTTGAACTGATTTTTAAATTTTGATTCTTTGATATAATTTCTCCATTTTTTAAAATTAGCTTTTAAAAATTTATCAGCTTCTTTTTTAATTTTTTTAGTTTTATAAAACTCGAAAAAAATATGGAATCCAGTTTTTTTACAAAATAAACAATTTATAATATTTTTAAAAAATGTTGCTAGGCTTTCACTCCTATCTAATAATAGAACCTGAATATTTATTTCTCTTGATAAATTATTCATTAATTCAATGTTTCTATGATAACCCTCAATCAAAATATACTTAAGATTTTTACTTACTTTTTGATTTTGAATTTTTTTATATTTTTTTAATAAATTTGAGACGGGTTTCAAAAACAATTTTACAGGTGTATAAGTAGGTAAGGAATTAACTGAATATATTAAGGATTCAAAGGAATTTCTAAGTTTTAATCTTGTTTTTTGAATCCCATTTCCTTTTTCTAAAGGAAGTATTGTAATCTTTATATTTCTCATTTTACAAACATATTCAAGTACACTATTAAATTCTTTAACAAGATAATCTTGATCTATAAATGAAATTAATTCATCAGGATTAAACCTAATAATTATATTTAATATAGTTTTTAAATTTCTTATGATTCTCGCGAAATAGTATATATAATTCCATGAATCTAATCTTCCAAGGGAAATATCCTTAAATTTAAAAAAATCATTATGCCAGTTATAACTGATATTAAAAGTAGCCTCCCTCATCCTATTAATTTCAGTTTCATAAATAAAATTTTCAGGAACATTATATTGAATTTTCTTTTTATTTAATAATAACCTAAGTTCTATATCTATCGCAAATATTTGAATTTGGGAATTAGAAAAGAAATCTGCTTTGAGATCTATAAATTGTTTAAAATGGTTAATTGTGTGCATAAATATAATCTTAGTCATATTTCTTTTTCATACTTAAATTATTATTTTGGTGTCTGTAATCTTTAAATAACTAAAAAGTATAAATAGTAAAAAATCTCACGATAAACAAATAATCTTTTAGGAAAAATTTAAAAGAAGTTATATTAATTATTAAAATTGTTGAAGATATTATTTTTAGTTCAATTTCCATCTGTTAAAAATAACTAAGGATTAAATACGATGGTTTTTATTCCTGAAAATTCTTTCTCTTCTTCTTTATTTAAATAAATCATCTATTTTTTAAATGAATATGAAATATTAAACTTTTTAAGAAGAGAAACTATATTTTAATTTGAGAAAAGTGGTTTCGCTTCAGTTTTCAACTCTGATAATAGAGAAAAACGATTATTTCTCCTAATATAAAATTAATCCTTTTTCTCTTAAAAAATAAAGAAAAAATCAAATATTATGTAAATAGTAAAGAAAGAGATGTCTTATAATTGATATTAAAAAAAATTGTAAATAAAATTTATCCCTTTTTAATTCCTGAAGAAAAAAAACAACCAATTAAAGATCTAATAGCATTAGATTCTTTCACTAAATTAATCAAGACTCCATATAAATGGGTAATATTAAATAAAAATGATGTAGCAAAAATTTTAATAGCCCATTTATTATATCTATTTTCTAATTCTAGAATAAAATGGATAGATCATAATATCATTGGACAATTAGCTTTTAGAGAAGGAAAATTACTTTATAAGATAGCAAAAAAGATTCCACAAAATGGCTGTTTTGTTGAACTAGGGGCTTTAATAGGCCGCTCTACTTGCTTTATTGCAGAAGGTCTAAAAAATAAAGATGCTATATTTTATTCAATTGATCCATTTATTTATGCTCCAGATTATATCCCATTTAATAGAGTTTTTAGATTGTATTGTGAAAATACATATCGATATAAGGATAAAATAAAAAATATAAGAGGATATTCTTATAATGTAGTAAAGGATCTTAATGACCTAAAAATAGATGTTTTATGGCACGATGCAGATCATAGTTATGAAGGTGTTAAGAAAGATATTGAAGATTGGATTCCTTTATTAAAAAAAACAGGATATTTTGTGTTTCATGATTATAAAAAACCTGAACTTGGAGTTTATAAAGCAGTTGATGAAAAAATTAGAGAAAATAAATTAAGAAAAGTAAAAGCTGTTCATACAATATTAGTTACTAAAAAATGATTTGAATCATTGATATATAAAAAGTTTTTTATAAATTGTGATTTATGTAGAATTGTTTATATACAATTAAAGAAAAATTAATTTTATCATAAAGAATACTTATAACTCACATAAAATTCTTAGGCATAGATGTATTTTGCGATGAAGTTTTTAATATGTTAATTAATATGTTAGAGAATTGATTTTTTCAATTAGATTACAATTTAAGAATAATGAAAGTAATAATTCTAGCTTTGGAGGGTGGTAAACAGTTAAGAGATTATTTAAATGTGTCAGAAGTAGCAAAAAATATCGTAAAAATATCACTTCAAAAAGAACTTCTTGGTATAATTAATAATTATAGTGGAAATCCTATTTCAATAAGAAAACTTGTTGAAAATCGGATTGAAAAAAGAAAAAAGAAAATAAAATTAAATTTAGGACATTATAACTACCCAGATTATGTACCTATGGCTTTTTGGGAGGATAATTCAAAATTGAAATTGATAAAAAAAAGATTAATATATAGAATTTCTAATTATCTTAAAAAGTGGTTAGTCTTAAGATATTTATAGGAACAATAAGGATAATTTAAAACCTTAAATTTATAGTATTATCTTTATTTTTAATTTTTCTTATTCCAAGGATTTAGTCTTTATATCTCTATTTCAAATATAAATAACTAAACCAATGTTTAAAAAAAAATGAAAAATCTAAAAAATAAAAAAATCCAATGTTCTTTTATATTTAAGGAGAATTTTTTTATATTTAGATATGTTTATTTTAATAAAAATGAAGTGAATATATGGTAGAACATAAGAAAATCCTCTTTTTTGGACTGGGTTCTATTGGAAAAAGACATTTAAAAATATTGAGGAAATTAAATAATTTTGATATTTATGCTTATAGAACTCAAAAAAATCTAATACCTCATATAAATAACATTTATGATATAGATAAAGTATTTAATTTAAAACCAGATGTTGCTTTTATTACAAATCCAACTCATAAACATATAGAAACAGCTCTCCAATGTCTTAAATCGGGTATTAGAAGTATATTTATTGAGAAGCCCCTTTCAAATTCTTTAGACAAATTGGATGATTTGATCAAAGAAATGAATAAAATGAAAGCAATTATTTATGTTGGTTATAATATGAGATATAATCCAATTCTTATAAGATTAAAGCAAATATTAGAAGAAATTAATGAGAAAATAATTTATTCAAGAACAACTTGTAGTTCTTTTTTACCCGAATGGCGACCAAGCAACGATTATAGAAATATTTATAGTGCTAAAAAGGTAGAAGGTGGTGGTGTAATTCTTGATTTGTCTCATGAATTTGATTATAATATGTGGCTATTTGGAAAAATTAATTCAATTGAGGGATCATATGGAAAAATAAGTAATCTTGAAATCGAAACTGAGGATTATTGCGATGTATCTTTAAAATTTAAGAATGGTTTAACTGCTCATATACATCTAGATTATTTTAGTCATTTTAAAGAAAGAAAAATAAATATTATTACCAATACTAAAGAAATTATTGCTGATCTAATCAATAATAATATTCTAATTAAAGATGCTACAGGATTGAAAGAAGAGAAATTTAATTTTGAAATAGATTATATTTACGAACAACAACTTAAAGCTTTTATGGATGGGATTGAGAATAAATCTATCAATATTAGCAATCTTATCGAAGCAAAAAATTTACTTGAATTATTATTAAAATTTAAAGAAGAATTTTTTTAATTATTATTTTTATTTTTCAATTCAGGCTCGTTTTATATATCTTTTCAAGGAGACGCTTGGTGACTGTAAGGTTATTCTTTCATAGAAATTATAACTAATAAGATGCAACTGCTCTTTAATTGTTTTTACTAAATTTTCATATTCTTTAATATAATAGATTTGTTGTATAGGTTTCGGAAGTTTATAATCATTTAAATTTCCTGAGGCTCCCTCAATCTTCCATCTATCATAGTCAAAGTGATCATCAAATGAAATTTCTTTTATAATATCTGATAGTTTTAATCTTCCATCTTTTTTATCCTGTATTAACCAATGTCTTCTATCATATTCTATCACTTGTTTTAGAGTTGTTATTTCTTCTGAAGTAAGTTTTTGTTTTGCATAATGAATAATAAGTTCAGCAATGTTGTCTAAAAGCTCAATATTATGAAAAAGACAATAACCTACAAATCCAATATTCAATTTAAAATAGTTACCACCACTTGAGATCAGATCATTCCATTTCAAATCATCTTTTATTAAAATATCAATTAAAGCCTCCTCAGAAGGTGATAATTCATTCTCAGAATATTTTCGATAATCTTTAAATAAAAGATGAAGTTTTAGATATTTGTCTTGATTTTGTTGAATATATTGCATAATATCTATAATGTCTATGCTTTTTGATAATAAAAACGCTAATGTATCTGAAAATGTCCCATATCCCGTTAAAAGAGTTTCCATAAATCCTAATTCCCGTACGAATAAGTAATCTTCAAAATCAAAGGAATTACTTTCAATTGCGATTTCTTCAACTTCAACAACCCGTATTGGATCTTCACCAGGAAGTAATTGATATTCACCAAATCTATTATTAATTGGTCTGAATTTTGACTTATAATTATATATCTCACGTTCAAATTCAGATAATTGTGTTCCTGAAAGTAATCTTAATTGATATGTAGCAACTGATTCTATTCCCAGAGATCTAAGCTCTGACATTGTTTTAATAAATGAAGATTTAGTTTCTCCAGGAAGTCCAAATATTAATTCCACTTGTACTGGCATACTTGTTTTTTTTGAGAGATTAATCAATTCTCTCATTTCATCAATGTGAACGTTCTTTCTTTTGCAATTTTGAAGAACATCAGTTGTAAGGGTTTGAACTCCAAATTTTAAAACTCCCGTTATTTCTGCAAGAATTCTCATTATCTCTACGGTAGACCTCCTTCGATCTTTTGATGTAGCAAATCCAGCTATAAATGGAAATTTATGTTTTGTGTACATATCTTGAATGAATGATATAATTCTCAAATCTCGTTCACCCATTAAGCCAAAGTTTGTATCAATAAGGTCAATGTCATTAGTTATTGAGTTTTTTAATAAATATCGTAATTCTTCATATACTACGTTTTCGTCTTTAATAATTAATCTTGAAACGAATTTATCTCCTCCACCGCAATAGGTACATTGATGGGGGCAACCACGTACAGTTTCAAATGTAGGTAAAAAACCATCCTTAATGAACTTATAAAGATATCCTTGTAGATATGGAGAAGGCATCTTATTAAGGCCTGATATATCCTTTACAATTTCTCCACGCAGAATTGGTCCTTTACCTTCTTTTCGTATCGCACTACCTTGAATGCTATCTGAAAAAATTAGATCTCGATCTAATCCATTTATTAGTATTTTATGTACTATGGATGCAAATGTCTTTTCACCTTGATCAAGAACAACAATATCGATGCTAGGATTCTCCTTTAAAAGGATTATATAACGGTCTGTAATTCTCGCTACATTTGGTCCACCTATAACAGTAATCGTTGATGGACTTATTTTTCTACAGCATTCTAAAACCTTTAAAGTGATATTTTTATTCCACATATAAAATGAACAGCCTAGAATATCTGGTGGAGTTTTATTTACTTCTTCCATTAATTTTTCTGGATGTTTAAAAAGCTTAATATCAATATCTTCACCAAATTGGCTCATACAATAGCTTTTTATTGAACCAATTCCAAGCGGAACAGAGATTCTATTACCTAGAAAGAAATGATCCAAATCAGCAAGGTAAATATTTAATTTTTCTTTACTTTTGATGTATTTATTTTTATTTTTAGAACTCATTATTGTATTTATTAATTTAAAAAATTATATAGTTTTTCTAAAAAAATTAATAAGTTCTTCTATAATAAAACAAATTATATTCTCATTTTATAAAAATAGAATTATACTATTTTCTTTTTCTCAATTCCTAAAAATATCTACAGAAAATAATCGGAATTATTAAATTAAGCGATTATTAGCAATTTAATTATAAAATAAAATGTTATATTAATGTAAAAAACTTTTCTATACATTAAATATAATTTCATAAAATAAGTCTTTAAACTTGTATCATAACTGAGCAATAATTAATTCTTTCATTCATTATAATAATCGAAAGATTAAAAATTAGTTAAAAATTTTTTTTTTTATTATTTTAACAATTCTTTCGGCTGTTTTTCCATCCCAAAATTCAATATCTTGTCCAGTTTTATAATTATTTGATAAAATTTTATCAATATATATTTTAGCTTTAGTAAAATCTGTGCCGATTATTGTATTTGTCCCTTTATCAACCGTGACAGGTCTTTCTGTATTTTCTCTTAGTGTTAAAAGAGGTATTTTTAGGAAAGATCCCTCCTCTTGAATTCCTCCGGAATCAGTTAATATCAATTTTGAATTCATCATTAGACTTAAAAATTCAAAATAACCTATTGGTTCAGATAAAATTATGTTTTTTTTTTCAAGTTTATTTTTTAAATTGTACTTTTCAATATTTTTTTTTGTTCTAGGATGAATAGGTATAAATATTTTTATTTTTTCTTGAAGGTAATTTAGTATTTTTAAAACTCTCTTTAAAATTTCTTTATTATCTACATTAGAAGGACGATGAAAAGTTATTAAGGCATAATTATGTTTTTCTAAGTTATATTTTTTTAACACTTCCAAATCATTAACTTTTTCAATGTTTGAAATTAAAGTATCAATCATAATATTCCCAACATAAAAAATCTTTTCCTCCATAATTCCTTCTTTTAACAGATTAATTTTGCCACTAGGTTCTGAAGTAAACAAATAATCTGATATCTGATCTGTTAAGAGCCTATTTATTTCTTCAGGCATTTTTCGGTCAAAACTTCTTAATCCCGATTCTATATGTGCCGTTTTAATATTTGAATTAGCAGCTACAAGGACACATGCCAATGTTGAATTAACATCACCTACTACAATTAGTAATTTAGGTTTTTCTTTCTGAATCTCCTTTTCAAACTCTAACATAATTTTAGCTGTCTGAACTACATTAGTTGAATAACCAATATTTAAGTGAACATCTGGTTCAGGGATTCCTAATTCATTAAAAAATATTTTTGACATATTATAATCATAATGCTGACCTGTGTGAATTAATCTAAAATTAATTTTATGTTTTTTAAGCTCCACTATTAAAGGAGCAATTTTCATAAAATTTGGTCTAGCACCAGCAATAATGTAAATCAATTCAGACATAATATAGTTCTACTTTATTCTTTAGAAAATATATTAATATGTGATAATTATTAAATTGATTGTTTTTACTTAGATTTTTTCAGATCTTAAAGTTAATAATGATCTATGGATTATAATAGAATAAAATGTTCTTATAATACAAATTATTTAAATAATTGAATTAAATAAAGGTGTTCTAACATAAAAGGCGTAATATTAGCTGGAGGAACAGGCACTAGATTATCTCCATTGACTCAAGTTATAAATAAACACCTTTTGCCAATTTATAATGAACCTATGATTTATAAAGCGATCAAAACACTTACAAGATCGGGAATAATAGATATAACAATAGTTCTTGGGGGTAAAAGTGTTGTTTTATTACAAGAACTACTTGGAGATGGTAGTGGATTTAATGCTCGCTTTAAGTATGTATTCCAGCCAGAAGCAGGAGGAATAGCTGAAGCCTTATATTTAACAAAGAATTTAATCCAAGGAAATAGAATTGCAGTAATTTTAGGAGACAATATTTTTGAAGATATTTTTAAAAGGGAAATTGATGAATTTAAAAATTCAGATAATTATGAATGCTTTCTATTTTTAAAACAGGTAGATAATCCGGAGATATATGGTGTAGCGGAATGTAATAATAATGATGATATAAAATTTATTGAAGAAAAACCGAAAGAACCAAAAAGTAATCTAGCTGTAACTGGTTTTTACCTATATAATGAAAAAATTTTTGATATAATTGAAGAAATAATAAAAGAAATTGGATATTCTGCTCGAGGTGAATTAGAGATTACTGATGTTAACAACCTATATGTAAAGAGAGGAAAAACAAAAGCTATTTTTATTAATGGATTTTGGGCGGACGTGGGAGATTTTGATGCTTTATTACGAGCTGGAAATTTTTTTCAATCGAAAAACGAAAATAATGATATTTTTTAAATTTTTAAGATAAGTATGAATACTATTTTAATTACAGGTGGTATGGGTTTCATTGGAAGTAATTTCATTAGATATATTCTCAAATTAAATCAAGAGTTTAAAATCATTAATGTAGATAAAATAACTTATGCCGGAAATCCAGAAAATTTACGAGAAATTGAAAATAATTTTCCCGATCAATATAAATTTTATAAAAATGACATTTGCGACTTTCAAGCAATGTATAAAATAATCTATAAGGAACAAGTTGATTACATCATCAATTTTGCCGCAGAATCACATGTAGATCGTTCGATTGATAATTCTAAAGTTTTCCTTCAAACTAATATAATCGGAACTAATACTCTATTAAATGTTGCTAAAAAGAATAAAATAAGAAAGTTTCTTCAAATCTCATCAGATGAGGTCTATAAATCATTAAACTTTGAGGAACCTCCCGTTGATGAATTAACTCCTTTATCACCTAATAATCCTTACTCTGCAAGTAAGGCATCAGCCGATCTATTAGTAAATGCTTATTATAAAACATATGGTCTTCCTGTTGTAATTTTACGTAGTTCTAATAATTATGGACCATATCAATATCCTGAAAAATTAATCCCTCTTATGATATATAATGCTTTAAATAATAAAGAACTTCCAATTTATGGTAAAGGCATTAATATTAGAGATTGGATCCATGTTCTCGATAATTGCTCTGCTATTTTAAAAGTCTTATTAGAAGGAACTGAAGGAGAGACCTATAATGTTGGGGGGAGTAATGAAATTTCTAATATTGAATTAGTTAAGAAAATATTAAAAATATTGAATAAACCTGATTCTCTCATAAAATTTGTTAAAGATAGACCTGGACATGATTTAAGATATGCTTTAGACCATTCTAAAATTACAAAAAAAATAAAATGGAATCCAAAAATAAAATTTAAGGATGGTTTAGAAAGGACTGTACAATGGTATTTAGATAATATGGAATGGTTGGAAAATATTATCACTAAAGAAGAATATTTAAAATATTATGAGAAACAATATATTAATAGATAAATTCATAAAAGAATTATAAAATTAAAAAATTTATTTAAGAAGAGAATCTCTCTTTTTAATATTGAGTAAAATATAATAAATAATGAAAGTGGAAACTTAATGGATAAAGATAGAATTTTAAAGGAAGCTCAAAGAATTGCTAGGAAATTTTCATTTTGGATGGTTTCAGGAAATGTTTCTCACTTATATGGACATGTATATGAAACCAAGGACATTAAATATGAAATGGAAATTAAATTCGATGAGAACTTCCCCCAGTCACCTCCAAAGTTAATTTATCATGATGCTATTAAAGAATTATTAGGAGATTTTCAGTTAAAAAAATTAAAAAATTGGAATCCAGATTCATTTGTAGTTGATATCATTAATGAAATTAAAATAAAAATTCTAGATAAAATAGGAGAACCTAAAATCATTGAGGAAGAACCAGTTCCAACAAAGGTAGAAAAAACCTCTCAAGCTGATTCTGAAGAATATATCACACCAGATTTAAATGCTTATCCTATGGATCCACAAGATAATGATTATGTTACTCCTTCTTCTACCGATGATTATTCTTATGAAGCTCAATCGGATTCCAGTATCGGTTCATCCTCAATTTCAGATCCCTCAACACCAGAATCAAGCGAAAAAGCTCAAGAGGGAAAGGCTTTAGAGATAGATGAAACAAGCATCGCAGCATCCGAAGAATTAGGTTTAATCCAACAAGAATATGCATATGATCAAAAAGGTTCCCAGAGTGCAGAGATTAATATTTATTTAACGATTACTGTAGCAAAAACCTTTATTATTGAAATAAATTTTATAAAATATCCAGAAAAACCAGAAATAATCTTTCCTAATGAAGTTAAAGACCTTTTAGGGGTTCCTGAAGAATCTTTAGATACATTAAAAAAATGGAATCCTAAAAAACCTCCTCATATTATTGATATTATTCATGAATTAGAAAGAAAGTTATTTTTCATACAAGATATTGAATTGGAATTAAAAAAGATTCTTGGGGAATATCAATGCGATAAAGTTAGTAATAGCATGACTCAATTAAAAGTCCATTTATTAACATATGGATTCAAAGAATATTTATTAGATATTGATTTGGGACCATATCCAAAACATCCCAAATTTAATTTAACACCTGAATTAACACAAATTATACAAGTACCTATTGAATCATTAAAAAGTCATAAAAGTTGGAAAGAAAAGGAATCGGAACCAGTAGAAATTCTTAGAGAATTATCTTGGTTAGTAGATAAAAATTCAAGAATGAATTTTGAAATTGATTTATTAAAAGAACATTATAAGAACATTAATTATGATTCTACAACTGAAACAATAAAAATTGATATGAAGGGTAAAATGAAAACACAGGATCTTACTTTTCAATTTGAAATTGATCTGCCTCGTGATTATCCAATGACAATGCCGGAGATTAAAGTTTTAAATGAATTTGAATTAGAAACCCAAGAAAAGATCAAAAATGATTTGCAAACATCCTTTAATGATTTTTTTAAAGAATGGACGCCTTTTAAATATCTAGTTGATTTATTTAATAAAGTTTCTGAAAAAATATTTGAAGTTTCGGTAGTAAGTTGTGTAATCTGTCATAAAATTGAGTGTCCTACTTGCTCATTGAAGATTGCGGGCAGTGAATCTTGCCATGTTTCATGCCCACACTGCGAGCGTAGCTACCATACCCATTGTTGGATGCAGACGATACAATCATTTGGTAAGTGTGGATTTTGTTTACGCACACCTCCGGCGGATGCTAACTTCTGACACAAGTCTCCCTAACCAGACCGCAAAACTGGCTTGAAAAAGATCAGAAAAATATAGTTTTAAGGGAAAGGTGCTATTATCAGAAAATAACTTAAATTTTCAATAATTGAAGCGATTATTGAGTTTTATAGGTTTAACTTATTTTTTAAAATTTTTGGATATAAACCCAAAATTCTTAACAAATCTTGTTTTATATTTCTTTAAAAATTATTGCATCATTCAGATATACTTACATAGTCTAGTGAGATTTTAATGACCTTACCCGAAGAAGAACAGAAAATATTAGATTATTGGGATTCAATTGAAATATTAAAATTAATACTTAATGCTAAAAAGCCTAAGGGCAAGTATGAATTTACAGAAGGACCTCCTACGGCAAATGGATTACCTGGAGTCCATCACGTTTATTCAAGGAGTATAAAGGATATTATTATTAGATTTAAATTTATGGAAGGTTATTGGGTTCCTAGAAAAGCAGGATGGGACACTCATGGATTACCAGTAGAATTAGAGATTGAAAAAAAATTAGGTTTAAAGACTAAAAAGGATATTTTGGATTATGGAATTGATAAATTCAATGAAAAATGCCGGGAGAGTGTTTTTACTTATGTAAAAGAATGGGAAAAGCTAACAAAAAGAATGGCATTCTGGTTAGATATGAATAATCCTTATATCACTTGTGAGAATTACTTTATGGAGTCTATATGGTGGTCCTTAAAACAGATATTTAAGAAAAACTTAATTTATAAGGGTAGAAAAGTAGTACCGTTTTGTCCTCGCTGTGAAACGACATTATCATCTCATGAAATCGCCTTAGGGTATCAAAATGTATCTGAAGAATCTATTTATATCACTTTTAAATTATTAGATCCAAAATGGGAAGGCGCAAAAATTATTGCTTGGACTACAACCCCTTGGACTTTATTAAGTAATATCGCTCTTGCTGCGAATCCTGATAGTCGGTATTCTCTTATTGAATATGAAGGAGAAAAATTAATCATCGCCACCACTTTAATTCATAACATTTTAGAAGAAGGTACATACAAGAAAATAAGAGAGTTTTTC
The DNA here is from genome assembly GCA_016839905.1 of Promethearchaeota archaeon. The sequence continues at coordinate 27,086 of JAEOTJ010000243.1, forward strand.
GGTTCAGACTTGATGTATGAAAAATATGAACCTTTATTTCCATATTTTGAATATTTATTAAAAGAAAATGGATATGTGGTTATAACTGGAGACTTTGTCACTACTGAATCCACATCAGATAATATATCAACGGGATTTGTACATATTGCTCCGGCGTTTGGTGAAGATGATTTTAATGTCGGTCAAGAATTTGAGCTTCCATTTCTACAACCGATTAATGAGAAGGGTTATTTTGATGATACTATTCCTCCTCTTGCGGGGAAATATTTTAAAATACACAGGGAGGATATTGGAAAAGAAGATGTGTGGGATACTGATAAATGGGTCGTTGATGAGTTGAAGAAAAAGGGGAAATTATATGATATAAGAGATTATGCTCATGATTATCCTTTCTGCTGGAGATGCAAGCGAGCATTATTATATTATGCTAGGGAGTCCTGGTTTATTGAGATGACCCGATTTAGGGAAGCTCTATTAGAAACTAATGAAAATGTAAATTGGGTCCCAAAATCTATTGGTATTGGGAGGTTTGGTAACTTCTTGGATCATGTAAGAGATTGGGCAATCTCTCGGGAGAGGTTCTGGGGCACTCCATTACCCCTTTGGATAT
>JAEOTJ010000244.1 GCA_016839905.1 Promethearchaeota archaeon
TAAAATGAAAAATAGAACGGATTTGCTTCATTTTTTTTCAAAAATCGAAAAAATTATAATTGAATATAGCTTTTACCGAATAATAAATGTAATTATTGAATAGATCAAAAAACTAAATATTTACAAATAAATCATAAAAATATATCGTTCTATTTTACATTCTTTAAATCTTTTATAATCATTCATTAGTAATATGAATTTTTTTCCTTAAATTTTTATTACTTTCTAGTGTTTTTTTTACATTCAAATGAAGGATGATGAATGGTGTTATATTCTCTGACTTATATTATATATACATCGCATTTACAACTCATCTTTTAAATTAGAAGTTTAACATAATAAACTCAATTAAGATTATAATCCTTTATTTAAAACATTAAAGTCCATCTTCAATGAAAAAATATAGAATAACACGATGTTATTACTCCATTGCATCAAATTTAAGGAAAAGGGTTGAAAAAAAGAATCTATTTATGTATTCCTTGATCATAATCTTAATCATGTTCCAAACCTAATCAAATCATTATTACAACAAGATTTATTTATATATAGTTTAAAAGATACACGGAATCATCGTTGTTCTAATCAAAAGTGTTAAAAAAGGCATTAGTTTTATGGTGAATTTAATTTCATAAGTATAACCTTAGTTTACATTATATATTTTGGCGTTAATAATAATTTATTAATAACAATTTAACTCCTTTACCATTATAATTGATATTAGTTTAAGGAAATATATGATATTTATTTAGATAAATGTTCCTTGTAAATCTTCTCTATTACTTTAAGATCCCATTCTGAAGGTTTTTCCTTTAACTTTTGAATTAAAAATTCCCAATCCTCATCTGATTTACATGCTTTGAAAAAAAGTTCACGCAATTCGTCTTCAAAACAAGAATTATGTTTTTGATATTCAAACATCGCGTCATCAATAAAATATTGGCGAGCATCAGAGGAGAGGGACCCTGTTATTAATAGCTGAGATATCTCTTCTAACCATTCATAAGCTTCTTCTTCTTTCTCCTCTGGACCACCTCCCAGTTCGTTGAACTCGGATATAATTTCCTCCGCATATTGCCAATACTCTTGTATTAGCTCTTCATTTACCTTTTCTGTATCTCCTAACCACATGAAGATTAATTTCTTGCAATCTCGGGATTTTCTTATGAGTTCAGAAATTAATTCTTGAAGTTGTGGTTTTTCAAGTGCTTTAATCTTATCTTCTAAGGATCTATGATTTTCCATAGTTTTTTCATCATCTACAATTATGATTTTTTCGATTGTTTTTCATTCTTCCTTATTTAACATGGAGATCTGAATATAAAATTTCAGGAACCCCTCGTCATTAGCATATTTGCTGTTGTTCTTATCTTTAACTAAGACTGTTGCCCGCTTGGTAATACGATCAACGATACCGATATATTTTTTAGTATTATATTCAAAACATACTTTATCTCCTACTTTAATACTAAATTTCAAAAAAGCCTATCAAAATTATTAGATCTTCTATCCATATTATTAAAAGTTGCTTTAAAATTAAAAAATTCGATTATATGAAAACCAGTTAAGAAAAGAGGGTTTTTTATTTCGCATGTTTTCTGTGGAAAACTCCGCATCCCAATATCCCAATTTAAGCATATTTATTATAGCTGTTGCTTTTTGAGAAATGGTGCTTTTTGAAACGCCAAAGAAGTCTGCTATGTTATCTCTAGAAACATTGAACCCAGAACTTTTATCGAATAAAAAATTAATTTTTCCTATGGCGATTATCACCGAAGCCGCCCATATCTCAATCCGCCCTCTTAAAAATGGAACATTGTGTTTCCTGGACAATTTCTGCATGAGTTTTGCACATAATTGTTTATATTCATCATTCAAATACTTATCGCAGAATATTTCAATTAATTCAATAATTTCCTGCTTTATATTTCCTATCAAGATATTGTCTCGAATTTAAATTCACCTTATATTATTTTGAGATATTAAATGAGAGATTTTTTTCTAGTAGTTATCCTTGTAAAATTTCTCTCATACATACTTAATAATTATTGTTTTAATGTATTTATAAAAAGTTCTATTAGTTAGATATTAAAGAGGTTTTACTATCATGGATTTGACTATCTTGCTCCACATTCCTTTAGTAATAGCTTTATTTAAAATAAAAGGAGGACGTTATTAACTATTTGATAATAAAACGATTATAATTATTAATTACTCAATAATAAAGAATAATTTTGAATAATATTAGCTTTAATTATGAAGGAAATTAGGATTGATAAGGGGTCTCATTTTGATAAATATAACTCCTATGGCATTAATTATTGCAATAGTTTGAAAGAATCAAATTACTCTTTCATTGAAGTTAAATTCTTTAAAAAGAATATTTCTTTATTTTTAGAAGAATTGAAGAAAAAAGGAGATGGATCAACCTTAAATTGGCTGGATTCAAATTTTATCAATAATTATCTTTTAGATACACTACCAAAAAGGTTTCCGGAATATTCTAGCGATATTATCGTGAAAGTCCACAGAGTTCTTAAGAATTTCATAATTTATTTTTCATTTCAAAAAGTGTTGAAAAAACAACAATGTCAAGAAATATTAAGAAATCTTTATGATAGCAAGGAGTTAAAATCCTATTTGAATCAAAAATCAAAAAGCGAAAAAATCTATAATTCGGATGTAAAATATGCTCATAATAAAGAAATAATAAAAATTAAGAATAAATTACTTCATTTTTGCCTAAATTATGGAGATTATCTTGAGAAACATAGAGAATGTGAGGTTTTTAATTATATTGATAACATAGAAGAGTCTTTACTTGTTAAAGCCATTATGGATCTTCTCGAAAATATTGAAGATAATAAGATATTCATGAAACTACTTGCATTCATTGACAATTCTATGAAAATTAATAGTCTACCCTCTAGAGTTATTGATCTTCTTCATAAAAAAACCGAGCAAGATTCTCATTTTTATAGGTTATTACTATTATATCAATCGTTTTTCTTTTCTGGCTATGTTTTAAAGAAACCGTATGTGGAATTGATTAACGAGTTAGAATTAGACCCCGAAAAAGTTGGGAAAGAAATAATAAAAATAGCAGGCATTCAGGATTTAGATGAAATTGCGAAGAACGAAGAGATCAGACAAGAATTGAAAGATATTTTTGATATTGAAAGCCTTATTGATGAAATTACACCATTTAGTGACACTACTCCTTTTTCAAACCTCTATTCTGGAGAATTATTTAACTTTCCTAAAGGAATAAATATAGACATAAAAAAACACTTAGTATTCTTAGAGGATATCGATGCTTCACCAGAGAAGAGAATAAAATTCATGAAATCGAATTATGGTAAGTTTCCAGATTATTTTTCAAAATCTCGAGATAAAAAAATAATACAAAATGCATTAAATTATTATGATGATGGTAAATACAAAGAAGCACTGGTAGCGCTAAATAAACTTATCGAATTTTTTCCAGAGAACGCTGTACCAATATATCTTAGGGCTAAGGTGAGAGAAGCACAAGGATTTTTTTTCGACGCTTTGAAAGATGTTTTAAAAAGTTTAGAGTTAGATCCTTTTAAAATTGAAGCCTATATGGATCTCTCGTATATTCTTGAGATTGGAGGTTATTTTTATAGCTCAACGGTTCTAACTTGCCAATTAATGCGATTCTGTCCCTTTGACTTTAATTTTCATCTTCAATTAGCTATTACATCGTACCAGTTATCAAATCCATACAAGAATTCTTTACGATTGGCAGGAAAAATGGATTTCGCGAGGTTACTTAATTTTATATCTCGTTATTGGGTTCACGATAAAATCAGGCCAAGAGATTCCTTGAATTATATAAAAATGACGAATAGCCAATTTAAAGAAGTTAGAATGTCAGTTGAACGCATAATCTTAAAAGCGGTTGATATTCTTGATGAAATTCCGAAACCTTTTGAAGAGAACATAAAAAAGGTAAGAACTATTATTAGAGATCCTTCATATTTCTTTCCAGACAAATCGGATTATATTTTAAAGAATTGGTTTATTTATGAGCTTACACAACGGCTTGTATATAACTTTTATCATTTCTATTTCAATCTTACACCTATAATTGCTTCAGAAAAGTTCATTCAACTATGTTTTGAAATCTCGAAAATAGCCGCACATTTTGTCTTTCCAGCCTTTAAAGCCAGAACAATAGTAAGAATAAACATAATCGAAGAGTTATTTAAATATAAAAAGAATAATAAATATCATTATTACATTGAATTACTGATATTTTTTACTTCAAGTCAAGAAGTATTTCTATTGATAAACGATACGATGTTACAGCTTATTGATGAATGTCGGGAATGTCCGAATCAATGCCTCATAAAACCTAATAAATGGTGTCTTGCTTTTTATGAATTTGGAAGTGAGAAAAACAAAGAATTTAACGAGCATTATAATTTATTATCCTATTTAGATTGTATCATTAGCGACCTTGAATATAATTTTGAGGAAAAAGGATTGTTAAAAAAAACTATTGATAAAAAAGTAGAAAATGTTGAGATCTTGTTTAGTTTTTTAATAAATAATCGAAAAATTAATGATCCTGAGGAGTTGGAAGAAATTTTAAACAAAGATCTGATTTCAGAGTTTTTATGTAATACTGAAGTTACTACATCTAAAACTTTAATGAAACAAATGTGTATTAGTCTTAAAAATTTAATTAGTTTGCTATATCACGATTATGGTTTTTACCAAGATGGATATTTTAGCAAATTGAACAAGTTATTAACGAACTCAGATTATTTTCTTGAGTGTTTGGAAAAAAATAACTAGATTTTATAAGCCTACATAAAGGTAGAGAATTCGTATCCATTCTAACAAAAAATCAGTAAGGTGGTTTGTCTTGGTAAAAAAGAATAGATATAAAAACAAGGACCCTTGGACCGTGGCGAAAAAGAAATATTCTCTTACTGAGCGACAAATAGAAATGGCTAAAAAGCTTGGAATGAATCCGAAGAAATTTGGGAGATATGCTCAAAATAAATCTCAACCGTGGAAAGAACCGTTAGGAAGTTTTATAGAAAGATGTTATGATAAGAAATTTAAAAAGAACTATTTTAATTCATAAATTCTTCTCCGTTTTCTTTTTTAAAATATATATAATACTATGTTCATTTAAAAAATATGTACCAATTAATATAAGAAACCTAAAATGAGATTGCTATTTGACAAGGGGACAATTATAATTGAAGGAGAAACTAATATCCCTCATGCGAAATGGGATGAAAAAATTAATAAATACAGAGCTGAAGCCCTTTATTATCGAGAAATTTTAGAATATATTGAAAAAACAAATTTATCCTATGAGGATAATGTGCTGGATTTAATTTCGTGTCCATTCTTCTCATCAACAATAAAGCTGAGAAAATATCAAAAAGACGCTCTAGAAAAATGGTTCCATGGCAAAAGAGGTGCTGTTGTAATGCCAACGGGAGCGGGAAAGACAATTTTTGCCATAAAAATTATTGAAAAAGTGAATTCTCCGACATTTATCGTGGTTCCTACTTTAGATTTAGTCAACCAGTGGAAAAAAGAGTTAAAGAAAGCTTTTTCTATAGATATTGGAGAATTCACGGGAAATAAAAAGACGCTTGAACCAATAACAGTTTCCACTTATAATTCCGCCTATATCAATGCTGCATATTTAGGCAACAAGTTCAAACTACTTATTTTTGACGAAGTACATCATCTTCCTTCCGAGAGCTTTAGACATATCGCAGAAATGTTTGCTTCTCCGTATAGATTAGGACTTACAGCTACTTTTAAGAGAGACGATGAGCTACACGAAGAATTACCAAGACTTATAGGTAATAAAATTTATGAAATAAGTCCAGAGCCTCTTGCAGGTGAATACCTTGCTGAATATGAAACGAAGAAAATATTGGTAGAATTCACTAAAGAAGAGCAAAAGGAGTATGATGATGCTCAATCTACTTTTAAAAATTATTTAATTTCAAGAAATATCAAGATGAGAGGTCCAAAAGACTTTCAAAAAATCGTGATGCGTTCGGGAAGAGATCCTAAAGCGAGAGAAGCAATCCTAGCATGGAATAGAGCTGAAAAATTAGCGTTTAATTCAAAAAATAAAATAAATGAGCTTGCAAAATTATTAGAAAAGAATAACCGAACAATTATCTTTACCAAGTATAATAATATGGTATATAGGATATCTAAGCGATTCTTAATCCCTTGTATCACTCATAAAACAAAAAAGAATGAGAGAAAAGAAATTTTAGAAAAATTCAAGGGAGGTATCTACTGCTCTATAATATCGTCTAAAGTTTTAGATGAGGGGATTAATGTTCCAGAGGCGAATATTGGAATTATTTTAAGCGGTACGGGAAGTTCCCGAGAATATATTCAAAGATTAGGACGAATATTACGCCCTGCTAAAAACAAAAAGGCGATTTTGTATGAGATTGTCACTAAAAATACGATGGAAGTCAGAATGTCATATAGGAGGAAGAGCTAGATGCTTGCTAAAAATTTGCTCTTAGTTAATTTCAGAGGAGGTAATGTTAAACCTAAATATCTTCATGATGTTAATCAAGCAGAACAAATTAGCTCCATCTTTAATGAGTGCATTGATAAAAAATTTAAAGAATTGAAAAAAGAACTAATGAAATTAGAATTAGGAAAAACTAATTTTAAGGTTATTCGAGGCTTAGCAGAATTAATTCAGAGAATGTGCGAATTTGCTCCCAGCACAGATTTAGATGTTCTTAAAATACGAAGGGCATTATTTGAAAAAGGTTTTGTTGTAGACGAGGAAAAAAGAGATTTTATAATCCGAACTATTGCAGGAGAATTTGGAGTTTCTAAAAATGATATTGAAAATGCTATGTTTGCTGATTTGCCAAAAGAACAAGAATTAAAACAAATTAATGTTCCAACACCAGAAGAGCTTGTGAGGAGATATAATCTATCGCTCACGCAAACACTCCTATTCAATGCAACTGAAATGATTTTTACTGTAGGGGAGAATTATCAACAAATATTTAGAACCATCAATTATCTTGGACTAATGTATGAAACAGACGGGACAGAGATACGGGTAAATGGCCCTGTTTCTCTTCTAAAAAATACAAAAAAGTACGGTAGTTCTTTTGCAAAACTCATCCCCTATATCATAAAATCAAATAATTGGTCAATTGAAGCAAAAATTGAAATGGGAAGAGGTAATGAACCAAGAATTTTCACTTTTAATTTAAATTCAAGAGATGACGTCCCGCTTCCAATGAAGAAGGAGGAAGAAATCGAATTTGATAGCGAAGTTGAAGAGAAATTCTACAAGGATCTCACGATCTATGCTTCAGATTGGGAAATAAAACGGGAACCAACATTTATTAAAGCCGGTAATTATGTTATCATTCCTGATTTTGGCTTCTATAAAAATGGTATAAAACTCTTTTTAGAAGTAGTGGGATTTTGGACACCAGAATATATTAAAAAGAAAATTAAAAAGTTTAATCAGACAGATACCAAGATTATTGCTGCGGTAAATCAAAATCTTAAATGTTCTAAGGAGGATTTTCCGGGAGATGTTATTTTTTATAAAAAACACATCCCGATTAAGCCAATCTTAGATATCCTTAAAAGAGAAGAAGAAAAGAAAATCAAAAAAGAAATTGTTAACAATCAAACCATTAAAATAGATGAAGATTTAGTTGATTTAAAAACTAAGGCGATCGAATTAAACATTAGTCCTCAAGCATTAGAACAAATTGAAATACCGGGTTATTTTATTATTGGTCAGAAGCTCGTTTCGAAAGAATTTTTAGATAATCTAAAGGAAGAAATTGGAGAAAAAAGGAAATTTTCGGAGATTAAAAAAATCCTAGATAAATATCAATTAACAGATAGGGCATTAGAGCTAATCGGATATATAGTCGTCTGGAATGGTTTAATTCCCGTAAAAATTATAGAAATTAAATAAATGGGCTTTGAACTACTACTGCCTAAATAAATGGGGGTATTTTCTTGAACAATTATGATAAAAAATTAAAAGAGATAAAAACATTATAGAATTAGGAAAAAATAGTATAAAAATAAAATGAATTTTTCATGATTGAAGATATTCTTTCAAGGATTCGTAATATATTTATAGGCCGCAAACCAGAGCTTCAAGGATTAAAGGGGCTTTGGGAGTTAGCTTGTCAAGATAAGGAGCACTTGGTTTATGTTTTTTTAAACGCTCCGGGTGTTGGAAAGACTACGTTAATTCACCATTTTGGAAAGTGTCTTGAATTGGAAGGGAAGGGGCTTTTTATTAAATTTGTCTGTGATAGTAATTTTAATTCACCTCAAAGAATTAATAAAGAGATATTGAATACAATCCAAAATGCTATAAGACATGGTACTCAAACTCTGGAAAAATATTGGTCTACTAAGGAAAAAGAAGAAGATCTTGAAGCAGAGAATGAAAATTTTCAAATATTGAAAAAAGATCTTCGAGAGCTTTTGAAGGATTCTAAAACCGACATTTATAACATATATGATGTATTGACTAGATTATCTAATATCATACCCGTTTTTTTTGCAGCGGATGAGATTCAAGAATTCCAAAAAATAGTTTTTAATTCCGAAGAAAAAGCTAAAGAATCGGCTTTGCATTTTTTTACTCGAATATTAAAATCTTTATTGAATATAAGAATATTAATGATACTCTCAGGAACGCGTTATCGTATATTGAGCCAGTTAGGTAGTAAGATCGGATCTCCCATTCAAGAAAAAGTAGAATCTTTAGTTATTACAAATTTCAGTAGAGAAGAAATTTTAGAGTATGTGGAGCAAGTTAATGAGTTAATTAAAAAAGCTGACTTAAAACAAGAAGAAAATAAAATCCAAAATCTTGTATCTAATTACAAACAATTTCTCTTTGCATTCAGCGGAGGTCATCCTCGCACTATCGAAAGAATAACAATGTTATTCTTAAATAGTATATCATATTTACTTGAAAAATCCGAGTATAAAGAGTATGCGAAATTTATGGATTTTTTATTTAATATCAGTAAAAAATCATTCGAAAATACATTACTGACAAAAGAGAAAGAGAATGAATTAGTTAAATTAAGTTCAAATGTTCAATTTTCTATTGTTAAAAAATGGATTATAGAATGTTCTTATAACGGCCACTTGCTTGGATCATCTCCAGAGGTTATAGATAATCAGAGCGCTAAGGAAGAAGTGGATGATATCATATACAATTTGATGAACCTTGGTTATATCGTCCAAAAAGGGGGATTTAATTATTATATCACGAGTTATTTTCATTTCCTCGCATTTCTCAAGCCATTTCATGAAAATCACGAGATTTTTCTTAAGGAAGTGCTTCACAATAAATTTTTTGAATTAATGTGCGGTTTTCATTCTGGATTTGGCTATACATTTGAAAACATTTTTTCTACGGCTCTAATTATATACGGAAGTAAAGCACACAAAAAAACATCCCTTCCTCTGGATGCCTCATTATTAAAGGGCTTAAAGGTTCAAAAAGAAAAGATTAATTGGTCAAAATTATCGCTTGAGCCTAATATTCTATATCAAACTCCAGTAGCTAAAGCCGTGGATGCAATAATTCATCAAGAAAACGCGCTCATATTAATGCAAATTACAACTGCACGCCAACCAGACTCATCTAAAATAGAATTCTTGATTAATCAACTGGATTTCCTCGATCACCAACAATTAAAAATAGACAATATAAAACAAATCCGAGGATGGATAGTATCTCTATACGAATTCATATCTGAAGTTCCAACTCGCAAGAATCTACTTATTACTGCTGGAGATTCACTAATTCCTATCTTAGGGGAAGATCTATTCGCAAGACTTCGAGAAGTTAAGAAATCATTCTCAAAATGAAATTGAATATGATTATTCATTTGTATATACATTGTATATACAACTTGTGGTAATACGAAGGTATTAATCCATCACATTTAATTAAAGGAATGTTGAAAAAAAGAGTCAATTTATGTATTCCCTGAACATAATCTTAATTATGCTTCAAATCTACTCAAATCATTATTACAGCAAGGCTTTCTTATATAAATAATTTAAAAGATACAAGGAGTCATAGTAGAAAATGTTAAAAGACGGCCTTATTTCTATGGTGATTTTAATTTCCTCGGTAAGAACCTTAGCTTAAATTATATTTTTAAAAAAGGTCGTTATTAATTTCTTAATAATAAAAAATTTAATTAACCAAAATAGTATTAGTTAAAATATTGGATATTGTGAATAATTAAGAAAACTGAATTAAGCCTTGAAAGTATTACATGGAACTTGGTTACCTCCTTATAACGGAGGTCAAGGAAGCTTTTTTATATGGGCTGAAACAACTTTATCAACTTCTATTAAACGGAAAGGGAGACCTCCAACAATTAAATCCCATCCTTTCCAAGCAAGTCAAAACGAGCTTAGTGATGATATTAAATTCATTTATTTTAAAGATAATTCTATTTTCCGAACAAAAATCCGTCTTGTTAATAATATCTTTTTACTCCCCTCTTATTTAAAATTACCTCTTGCATCTCCAGATCTAATACGTGAAAAGGATAATAATAACGAACTCGGCGAATCATTCAATATAATTCCTTGGGAAATTAAAGGTTTACAAATGCCCGCAGAGGAAGCGTTTTTATTCCTTGCATCTCTTGTAAAAACGCATGCGGATCGTTATAAAGTTCGTATTGGAACTGATTTATGGTTTTGGAGTAAAGTCTCGCAGTTTGCTTTAGAATTATTATCAAAACAGCGATTTATTCCGGGGATTCTCAAAAATTATGCTAAGTGGAACTGTATATTGAGCAGAATGGAAGATAAGGAACGAATGGAAATGTTAATTGAATCCATGCCAGGAGTTTGCATTGCCTTTCTTCAAAACAACCAGATATTTGATTCTAAAGAGGTGCTTCTCTATAGCTTCTTGAATAGTTCTATGAATAATTATATCCAGAGCTGGATCTCATTCTTAAAAATTAATTATAGGAAAAATTCAATATCAAAAGAATGGTTAAAATCTTTAACAACAGGACAACCGATGGAATGTACCATTTCTGGATTTAATAAGGTTTTCAAAAGTTTAAATTCTTGGGTAGTCAAGACAAATGAAGAAAAGAATACTACTTTTAAAACTTGCTTTCGGCTTGAATCACCTGGAGAAGAAGAACAAGATTCTAATTCCTGGCTCCTATGTTATTTTCTTCAAGCAACCGATGATCCAAGCTTACTAGTTCCTGCCGAGAAAGTATGGGGGGAAAAAAAGAAAACCCTAGAATTTCTAAACCATAAATTTAATCATCCCCAAGAACAACTACTCAAGGATTTAGGGATTGCTTGTCGCATATTTGCACCAATTGAAAGAAGTTTGCTCTCCGCAACACCAGTAAGTGCACTGCTTACTATAAAGGAAGCATATCAATTCTTAGAAGAAACAGGACTACTCCTTCAAGAGAGTGGTTTTGGAGTTCTTGTTCCTCCTTGGTGGAAGGGTCATAAGACACAGACATCTATTGGTTTACGTTTAAATTTAAAAGTTAAACGTATTCCTAAAAGCAGTAAAGGGGTCTTACATTTTAATAGTATTATCAACTATGAATGGCAAGTTGCTTTAGGAGATACTCCATTAAGTAAAGAGGAACTTGAGACAATTGCTGAATTAAAATCACCTCTCGTACGTATTCGTGGTAAATGGGTAGAATTAAAAAGGGACAATATTGAAAAAGCCTTGAATTTTTTTAAAACGAAGAAATCAGGAAAGATGGAATTATCTAAAGTATTAAGAATTACTACGGGATTTGAAGATGTAGAACAAGATCTTTTGATAACGGGATATCATGCATCGGGAGCTTTATCAAAGCAACTTCAATGCTTAACGGGTAATAGTAAAATCGAAGAGATCTCTCAACCAAATGATTTTATAGGTAAACTACGCTCATATCAAAAAAAGGGTTTTTCATGGTTATATTTCCTTCGCCAATACGGGTTAGGAGCGTGTCTTGCGGATGATATGGGGCTCGGAAAGACAATTCAATTAATAGCTCTATTATTAAAGGAAAAAGACGATGGTATAAGCAGTCCAAGCTTATTAATCTGTCCTACTTCGATTATAGGAAATTGGAAGCGAGAAATGAACCGTTTTGCTCCAACCCTTAAAGTCTTAATCCATCATGGTTCCAATCGTCAGAACAAAGATGATTTTTGTTCTAATGTTAATAATTACGATCTTATCATATCTAGTTATGGACTTACTCATAGGGAGGAGGCAATCTTTAACAATATTGAATGGAACTGCCTTATTCTTGATGAAGCTCAAAATATTAAGAATTATTATACAAAACAGTCTCAAGCCGTCAGAAAAATCAAAGCGAGTTATCGCGTAGTTCTTACAGGTACACCCGTCGAAAATCGGTTATCTGAACTTTGGTCTATCATGGAATTTCTTAACCCTGGTTATTTAGGCTCAATCAAAACGTTCCAAAAACAATTCTCCCTACCGATTGAACGATATAACAACATTGAGACAAAAAATACGCTCAAGAATATTGTTAAGCCGTTTATATTACGAAGGCTTAAAAATGACCCTACTATAATTAGTGATCTTCCCGAAAAAATTGAGTCAAACATCTATTGTAACCTTACAAAAGAACAAGCAACACTCTATCAAGCAACTGTAAATGATTTGCTAAGAAAGATTGATATAGAATCGGGAATTAAGAGAAAGGGCTTAGTTTTATCCGCTCTTACGAGGTTAAAGCAAGTATGCAATCATCCCGCCCAATTTTTAGGAGATGGTTCCGTAATTAATGGACGCTCTGGAAAATTAAACCGTTTAACGGAGATGTTAGAGGAGATCATATCGGAAGGGCATAGTACCTTAGTCTTTACTCAATACGCCAAAATGGGTGAAATTATTAAGAAACATCTTCAAAAAAGGTTTAATGTTGAAATCTTCTATTTGCATGGTGGAGTTCCTCAAAAATCGAGAGATAAAATGATCGTGAAATTTTCTAAAATGAATGGGTCTCAAATATTTATACTTTCTTTAAAAGCGGGAGGGTTGGGTTTAAATCTCACTAAAGCAAGTCATGTTTTTCATTTTGATCGCTGGTGGAATCCCGCTGTTGAGAATCAAGCCACAGATCGTGCCTTCCGTATAGGTCAGAAAAAGAATGTGATGGTATATAAATTCATATGTGAAGGCACTCTTGAAGAGAGAATTGATGAGCTTATTATAAATAAAAAAGAATTAGTTGAAAGTATTATAGGTACAGGTGAAAGCTGGTTAACAGAGATGTCCACCAATCAATTAAAGGATTTACTAACTTTGAGACAAAACGGGTGGCTTTATGAGTAATTATTATATAGTGTGCATTGAAAAAAAAATAAATGGTGAAGTTAAATGAGTTGGCGATATTATTCTTATTTTAAGACTTCAACACCTATAAGGGTTGATGGTGGAATAAAAGCTAAAAGTAGAAGAGGTGACATTGGTGATACATGGTGGTCAAAAAAATGGGTTAAAGTCCTTGAATCTTTTGGGTGGAAAAATAGACTTGAGCGTGGGCGTAGGTATGCTAGATCAGGGCAAGTTCTTGAGTTTAATATTAGTACAGGAAAAATTATTGCGAAAGTTCAAGGTTCTGTTCGAAAACCTTATGTCGTGACTATTCAGATTACGAGGTTTCAAGCTAAAGAATGGAAAAATATAGTAAACATAATGGGTCAAAAAGCCATATTTGCAGCAAAACTCTTAGCTGGAGAGATGCCTCAAAATATCGAAGAGGTCTTCGATTCTGCTGGTAAAACATTATTTCCAAACTCGAAAAAAGATATCAAGACTAATTGTTCTTGTCCAGATTCTGCAAATCCATGTAAACACATTGCAGCAGTATATTATATTCTCGCTGAAGAATTCGACCGTGATCCTTTTATGATATTTGAAATTAGAGGGCATTCTAAGAAAGAGATTACCGCTCACTTACGTGATATAAGAAGTACAAATGACGAAAAACAAAATACACCAATCAATAATAACGAAGATAAGATGGGTGTTCAAAACACAAAACCACTGATTAATATTGAAAACTTCTGGACAGGTACGGAATTGAAATCGTTCTCTGTAAACATCGCACCCCCAGAAGTATCCGCTTCTGTCATAAAAAGGCTGGGCACTCCCGAATTTTGGACGATTAAAGAGGATTTCATAAAATTGATGGAAAATTATTATAATGACATTAGCGAAAAAACGATTGCTCTTGCTTATGATGGATTTGAATTTTTAGGAGGGGAAGAAGAGAATTATTTAAAAAAAAATTCTAATAAAACTCAGATCGATGAAGTGGAGCTGGAACTTCAAGAAGTATTTAAGAATGAGACCAGAAAAAATGCAATTTGGGGCGGAAAGGAAACAAAAGGTTTTTTAGAATGGAAAAAAAAGAGAAAGAACCTTTAAAGAGTAGAAGAGTATTTTACTAAGAAATATGAAATTTTTATGGAGTTTTATGACAAAAAGGGATAAAGATAAAGATCCTTGGACGATTGCTAAAAAAAATATCGTCTTTCTGATCTACAAATAGAAATGGCTAAAAAACTTGGAATGAATCCGAAAAAATTTAGAAAATTAACTCCAAACAAATCTCAACCGTGGAAAGAACCATTAGGAAGCTTTATAGAAAGATGTTATGATAAGAGATTTAGATAGAACTATCAACCCTGCAATAAAAAATTTAAAGAGAAAAAAACATTATAGAATTAGGAATAAACAAACAATGATTAACATTAATAATTTTTATAAAATAATTTAAGTTTTTTTCATGATTGAAGATATTCTTTCAAGGATTCGTAATATTTTTATAGGCCGCAAACCAGAGCTTCAACGATTAAAGGGTCTTTGGGATTTAGCTTGTCAAAATAAGGAGCATTTAGTTTATGTTTTTTTAAATGCTCCAGGTGTTGGTAAAACTACATTAATTCACCATTTTGGAGAATTTTTAGAATCTGAAAATAAAGGTCTTTTCATAAAAATCGTTTGTAATAGTGATTATGATTCACCTTTTAGATTAAATAAAAGCATTATTAAATCAATTGATAAAAAGATTAATCAGAATTATAATTTGATAGAAAATTATATTAGCCAGAACTTTAAAAGAGAACAGAGAGAGAGAATTAGACAAAAGTTTAAGCGTTTACAGGAATTAATAAATGAGATCTTAATGAAATCAACAATTTCATTGAATGACATATATGAAATATTTCTTGATTTAGCTGAAATCATTCCAATCTTTTTTGCTGCGGATGAAATTCAAGATTTTCAAAAATCAACATTTATATCCGATGAAAATGAGGAAGAAAACGCTTTACATTATTTTACGAGGTTATTGAAGAATTTATTGAATTTAAGAATACTAGTGATACTCTCAGGAACACGTTATCATATATTGAGTCAAATAGGTAGGAAGATCGGATCCCCCATTCGAGAAAAAGTAGAATCGTTGGTTATTACTAATTTTAATAGAGACGAAATTTTAGAGTATGTAGAGCAAGTATACGAGTTAATAAAAATAGCAGACATAAAACAAGAAGAAAATAAAATTCTTAATCTTATAAACAATTACCGGCAATTTCTCTTTGCATTCAGTGGCGGACACCCTCGCACTATCGAAAGACTGACAGTGTTATTCTTAAACAGTATTTCATTCTTTCTTGAAAAAAGCGTGCATAAAGATTATGCGAAATTCATAGATTTTTTACTTCATCTCAGTAAAAGATCGTTTGAAAATACATTATTGACTAAAGAGAAAGAGAATGAATTAATCAAATTAAGTTCTAATGTTCAATTTTCTATCGTGAAAAAATGGATTATAGATCATTCTTATAACGGTCACTTACTTGGACAACCTCCAAATATTGTAGATAATCAAAGCGTCAAGGAAGAAGTAGATAATATCATATACAACTTGATGAATTTAGGTTTCATTGTCCAAAATGGGATGTTCAATTATTATCTCACGAGCTATTTTCATTTCCTCGCATTTCTCAAGCCTTTTCGTGAGATCCACGAGATGTTCCTTAAGGAAGTGCTTCATAATAAATTCTTCGAATTGATGTGCGGTTTTCATTCAGGATTCGGCTATACTTTTGAAAATATTTTTGCTGCGACTCTAATTATATACGGAAGTAGAAAACAAAAAGATGCTTCCCTTCCCTTGGATGCATCATTATTAAAGGATTTAATCGTTCTTAAAGAAAAAATAAATTGGTCAAAAATCTCGCTTGACTCAAATATTCTATATCAAACTCCAATAGCAAAAGCCGTGGATGCAATAACTCATAATGAAAACGAACTTATCTTAATGCAAATTACAACCGCACGCAAACCAGATACGTTCAAAATAGACCTTTTGGTTAATCAAATGAATTCCATCGATTCCAATCAGTTAAAATTTGGTAATATAAAACAAATCCAAGGATGGATATTATCTCTGTATGAATTTATATCTGAAGTTCCTATTCGCAAGAATCTTCATATTACTTCGGGAGATTTGCTAATTCCGATCTTAGGAAAAGAATTATTAGCAAGACTTCGAGAAGTTAAGGAATCGTTCTCAAAATGAAATCTTAAATGTTTCTTCATTTGTATATACTTTGTATATACAACTTATAGTAATACGAAGATATTACATTATATAATTTGCTTAAAGACATTGGTTTTTTTTATTTGAACAATGCTTTCCTCTCTTGCTTTTAATAATGCCCTTTCGGAGATTCCTTCCATTTCCTTCGTCGGCAAGATTTTTTCCTTGAGAATCCTTTTGAAAAGTAAATGTTCCTCTTTCCGGGTAATAAAAGGCTCTACCTTCTCAACATGAATAAATTCCTCATCAGACGTTTTTTTTTTCCTTTTTTTGTCCAATCTAAAGAGAAGGTAATTAATTGCATAAAGGAACATGGAAACTTGGATGATTATTTAATATAACTCCGAAGATGATGATACTATATTAATTCGGTTTCATTGGATTTTCAACCCGATGTAAATATTAAAATAAATGCTAAATTTTCCAATAACCTCAAAGACAAATAAGAATTATAACTAATATAATTACACTTAAGCCCCTCAACCAAATAATAAATGTTCAATTAAGATATTTAATCCAATGCCAATTAGTATGATTCCACCAAGAATCTCAACTCGATTTCCAAAAATTTGCCCTACTTTATTTCCAATAAGAACACCAAGTACGGAAAAACCAAAAGCAACAATTCCAATTAAGATACTAGGGATTAGGATAGGAATTTTCAGAACTGCAAAACTTAAACCAATAGCAAAGGCATCTATACTTGTTGCAATGCCTAATAAAAGTAACACACGATATTTGAGAGGATTGAATGTTTTTTCCTCTTCCGAATCCTTTCTTGATTCATAAATCATCTTTGAACCTATCAAAAATAGGAGGCTGAATGCTATCCAGTGATCTATATCAGAGATAAGGTATGCTATATATGTTCCTCCAAGCCACCCTAAAAATGTAAAGAAGGCTTGAAAAAATCCTGTGAAAAAAGCAATTTTTAATGCATGTTGTAATTTGACTTCTTTTAAGATAATACCACTTGAAATTGATACTGCAAATGCATCCATAGCTAAAGCAATTGCAATTAAAATTAAAATAATAAGTTCCATAATTCAAGGATTAAAATTTCGGGTAAATGAAATATTTTACTGACTCTTTTTGTTATTAATAAAATCACAAATTTGATTTATCATGAATAAATAATATGAAAAAAGATATGTTGCAATTATTAAAGGTTAAGAAAAATGAAGATAAATGTCTGTGAATTTCAAGAATTAGGAGAGAAGGGCCTTAAATTTGAGTGTTTTGGAGGATGGGATGACTTTGAAACCATTTCTAATATTATTGAGAATGAAATTAATGCCGTCCGAATTGAAAAAATCGATGGCGTCTATACCAGGGTTTGGTGGTATAAATGGGAAAACCTGATTTTTGGACTTCATTATCATGAAGATATAGGAAATTTTATAAGCAGGACTGATGTAGAAGAGATAAAATACTTAAATACGATTAGAAAAAACAAAGAGGCATTAAAAATCTTGGATCAGAGTCGGTCTATCAATGATGAGAGTACTTATCAAAGATTATACAAGTTGGCTCTTGAGGTTATTAATGCTTTAAATAAGGACATACCTCCCCCCGGCAAGAATTATACAATAGATCAATACATAAGCCTTGAAAAAAGGGGAGAATATACAATTATTTTATTAGACGGGAAATGTACTGAGATCGAATTATTAAGTAAAGATAAAAAAAAATTTACCGCGCTATGTTCTGAAATAGAAAAGTGGGTGAAAAGCGGCTATACTATTGGTCTTAAGCCTGATTATCTCGAATGGCAAATTCTTCAAGGATTAATTGAATTGGCCGCTCCAAATTCAAAAAAAGCATTTAAAAACCATGTTGCTGAAAGATATAAAAACGCTACTCCATCATATTCCAAGTGGCTACAAGAAAACGGATATTTAGATGATTTCACGAAAGCAGAATTAGATGATCTAAAAAATACAAGTAAAAAACAAAGCAATGATTAATTGGATTAAATATTATATTTGTCTTCAAATCTGTCGAAAAGAAATTTCAACTCATCAACATCATTCCCCTCAAAAACGTTTGGAGGCATTTTCATTACTTTTTTAGCTTTCAATTTTAATTTTACTATAAGGTATATAATCCCTGCAAATATAATAATGAAAAATATTGCCAGGCCATAAAGCCCCATGAATATTTCAAAAATTGCCCCAAAGAACAAGGTAATACCCATAATCATCAATAATTGAATATCAAAATTACTCGGTTTATCCACCTTAGGGGGAGATAAATAATGTTTCATATTATATTCAGTAAACTTGTTTTTTCGGAATATATTGCCTCTACTCGTGCGAACATTAATAATTGCTATTGAAGATTCCTCAATCTTTAAATCATGGCATAATTTAATGTACAGGTAGTAGATTTCACACTTCTCGATTTTTATGTTCTCACTTTGGAGAATGTAGCACTCGCATAACGTAAGGTCTCTAATAATAATATGAAACCTTATTTTTTTAAAGTGAATGCATAAATTTAATCTCCCGAGGTTGTCAATAATGAGAGGATCGCTTTTGGTTCCACTGCCTTTCCAATTTAATTGCTGTTTATACTCTAATAGAGTGTCTTCCTTAAAGGTTGTCCAAAATACCATGACATTTTCACTCGCTTAATCTGTCCTTTTTTATTCCATTACAATCTATAGTATTTTAAATGTTAAATAATAACGGTATTATCTTTTTTAGGGGATGTCTCTAATACTCTCAACCTTTATATGTTTACTGATATTTTTAAAAATCTTAAATATTAAACGTGAATTTACAACGTGGATAATTACTACATCCTAAAAATACTCCATATTTTCCAGATCTTGAAGCTAAAAGGTCCCCACATAGAGGACATCCAATTCGGGATTTTTTTCTGCTTGAAGGATTAAAAGCGAATCTGCAATTAGGATAACCAATACAACTAATGAATTTACCATACTTTCCATTTTTTACAATTAAACGTGCAGCACAATCAGGACATTTAATAGATTTATCATCCCCTCCTAAATCAAGAGTATTTTTACACCGAGGATATCCCGTACAACCTAAAAACCTTCCATACTTGCCTTGACGTTCCACCATCTTTCTTCCGCATTTAGGACATTTTTCAGAATCATCCTCCGCTACGGTAAATGTATACTCACATCGTGGATAATTAGAACATCCTAAAAATTCCCCATATTTTCCTTGACGCTCCATTAGAACACCACCACAATTTTTACAAAAGAAGGGATGATCAAGCTTTTATCTAAAACCATGTATCACATTAGATATGTATTGATTTAAACAAAATGTCCAAATAAGTGGAATTAAAGCATATAGGGATCAATTCAACTTAAAATTTTTAATATTTATTTTAATGATCTGATTTTAATAAAAGTTTTAAAGAACTCGAGGTTCATTATCAACATAATAATTCAAAGCATATAAAAATATTATTGCATCATTATTTGTAATAATAACAATTCTTTTAGAATTTTAAAGTATATATCATCTAGAATAGTATCATAAGGGTTATCTTCTTTGAAAAGATATTTTAAAATTGCTATGTCAATTTTTTTTCTTGGTTCAAATCCGGTTCCA
>JAEOTJ010000245.1 GCA_016839905.1 Promethearchaeota archaeon
AAATTCACCCGATTTCCATTCTTTCCATAGTGGAGTATTAGGTAAGATATTTAAGGTCCTAAATCGAAAAATAGTTGGATTAATCTCTGTCAAAACTCTAGATGTTTCTTTAATATGTTCTTCAGAAAGCTTTTTTCCCCCTAAACCAAGAATTACATAAAGACTGAGTTTAATTCCTGCTTTTAAAATTTTTTTTCCCGCCTTAATCATAGATTCAGCGTTAGTTCCCTTCTTCATGATTCTTAATATTTTACTACTTCCACTCTCTAAACCCATATACATAATATCTAATCCGGCATCTGCAAGTTTTATTAACTCTTCATCACTTTTTCTCAAAATATCTAAAGCCTTTGTATAACAGCTAATTCTTTTTACATTATCAATTTTTTCTCTTACATATTTGATAATTTCTACTAAATAATCCGTCGGGGCAGAAGTTGGATTACCTCCTGCTAAAAAAACAGGAAAACCATTATAATTTTTTAAGGAATAATAATCAATCTCTTTCTTAACATCTTCTATAGGTCGAACAGCATAATCTTGAGTTACTCCATAAACTCCTTTATATGTTCCACAAAATCTACACTTATTCCAAGAACATCCACCAGTCACAGGTATCAAAAC
Organism: Promethearchaeota archaeon; assembly: GCA_016839905.1. The sequence continues at coordinate 625 of JAEOTJ010000245.1, forward strand.
TGAATATGCCTCAACAGGGGGTCTTATTACAATCTGTTCAGGAGGGATTTTCCTTACCATTTAAATCATGTTATAAAATATTTAGCGAATATTGATCCGATAATAAATTTTATCATTTTAAATAAGGAATTTCTTAATTTTAGATTTTAGTATTTTAAATTAGAAAATTTGATTATTTTTTTTAGTTATCAAACGATCATACCTTATTTTTCAAAAAAAGGGTATATTTATAAGTAAAAAATGACATTATTCTAGTAAGAAATAATTTATTAAAAAAAAGTAGGTGATGTTAAATTGGTAAAAAGAGAAAAATATATCAAAATAATGGTCTCTGATAGAGAACATGAGCAAATTAAGAATGCTGCTAAAGAAAACAATACTACTGTTGCTAGATTTGTTAGAGATACAATATTAAACCATGTAAATCCTAAAGAAACTAACGGATTGACTAAGAATGCCATTATCAAGATGTTTGAAGATAAAATTCTCCTAATTGAAGAAAAGAATAAGTTATTAGAAGAAAAATACCTTAAAGAAATAGAATTATTAGAAGCAGAAAACCTAAGAATGAAACAAATTAGGGATTTCCCAAGTAAATTAGATGAGACAATGGATATTAACGAAAAAATTGAATTAATCAGTAATACAATTGAAAGAATTCAAAAAACAAATCAGAATACTCCAGTAAGCCTTAATATACTACAAAAAGAAACTAAAATTGATCGTGATGAATTATTTGACATTCTAAATAGGACTCCAATTTTTAAAAATAAAGGGAGAGGTTGGGTAAAAAATGAGTAAAGTAGATATAGATTATGGCATTGAAGATTTACCAAGTAATAAAGAGATTTTTAAGGAATACCTAAAGAATTTCAATCATTCAGAGCAATTTAAACGAATAGTTAAATCCAATGTAAGTGAATTCTTAAGAGTCTATGATAAAAGCTTATTTAATATACAATTAAGGGATTTTAAAAAATATTTTAATTATCTAAATAATAATCCAGACCAGGTTTTACTAACTAAAAAAGGTAAATATGGAAAAGTTAAAAAATTCATAATTAGTTTTTTAGATGACCACTATAAGGAATTGAGATTAGAATCAATGGAACTATTAATGTTTTACAGATTCTTAGACAAGAGACCTGAATGGAAAAAGGAATATTATCATAAACAAGTAGAAAATGACCATAAAAGCGTGATGATGGAAAAGGAAGATCTAATAAAAATTATTGATTACTTCAAATCCAGATATAATAAATATCTAATGTTTCGAGTATTAGCAGAAACGGGATGCCGAAAAGGAGAATTACTTTCAATTGATCTTGTATCTAAGAAAAGAATTAATGGAAAATACATTCCAATTGAAGAGGATTTAAAAAATCGCAAGTTAAGAATGAAAGGTAAGACGGGTTTTGTAAATTATCCGATCTCTGAAGATTTAAGTAAGAAATTACTAAGGTATTTAGAAGAAAGATTAGATCCCTATTACAATCCTAAAGCCATAGCTAATAAAATGAAAGCATTATTTGTTTCAATGAGAGGCACTAGATTTTCAAGAGCTTTACCTAATGCAGATTTAAAAAAAGCTTTAATAAAAATGCACATGTTTAATAGAGATATAGATGGAAAAGCAATGAATAACATTACAATCCATTGTTTTAGGCGTAGTTTAAACACTCAGAGAAAAAGATTAGGTTGTACTAATGAGGAAGCTAAGTTATTATTAAATCATAAAGTAGATAATAAAGATAAAATCCTAAAGAATACTGGAGATGTAAATATTGATCACTATTCCTTAGATGATCCCGAATGGAATAAGGTATTAGCTCTTTTTGATAAATATAATCCTTACAAGGATTTAAAATAAAGTTTTTTTACTTTTTTTTATTGATTTTTATTTAGATCACAAAAAATTTAACTATTTTAACTTGTAGGAATATAATATTTCTTTATTTTACCATTTTCCATAGCTCTTTTTACCCAATCCTCAATAAGTAAGATAGTATAATTTCCATTCATTATTAATCCTTTAGTAGATCGTCCTAACCTCTCAAAAGCTTCTTTCCCTTCTATTTTTTCTTTTATTGAAAATGATTTGAACTTCTCAACAAATTCTCTAGCTTTTTTGATATTATTATCTGGGTAGGGGCTACTTATAAAATTCTCTGCAATCGAATATAATATATCTCTAGTTTTCCCTTCACGTATTAAATATGGAATGGGAGAATTAAGCATGTGAGTTAAATATCGTTTGATAGTAGGTAATGGAATATCTGTAAAATACTCATTGATTTGTTTTCTCGAACAAGGTTGATTATCTCGTATAAATCTATAGATATCCTTACACATCTCCAATTTATCTTTTTCTTTCTTTCCACTTGGTCTTAATTTACCATTTAAACAATCAACTATTCTATCAATTTTTTCTATAATCATTTTGGATCACATTTTGTAAAGGTTCATATTATAATATAGTGAAATTACTATTTAAAATTTTAGTAATTGGATCACATAAAAAAATGAGGTAAGAAAAAAAATGGAAAATAAAAATTTAAAAACGTTAAATGTAGAGGAGAATCTTCATGCTGCTTTAAAGATCAGAGCAACTAAACGAAGACATACTCTGCAAGAAGAATTAACTGAAATTTTAGAAAAGGAATTAGATTATCAGGAGGAAAAACCTGATGAATGAAGCAGATAGGATTAAGCGAAAGGAATGTGTAGATCTCTACTTGATTCTAACAGAGAAAATAATTAATTTAGATAATGAAATAGCGGAAATTGACAAAAGAATCGGAGAAATTGATGCAGAATTAGGATTTGGGCAAAGTAATTCATACAACAGAAACACATACTTGTAGGTGATGTCGCAATGTCGTATGAATTTACTTTAAATAGAATAAGATCTCCCAAGTATTTAAATCTTAATTTTTCAAGTGGATTGAGGGGGATATAACCATGACTGATCGAGCAAATATCAACTATTCCTTAACGAAAGAATTAAAAGAACATATTATAGAATTAGCTAAATCAGAGGATCGCACCGTGTCGGGATTTCTAACGCATTTAGTCAAGAAAATACATCCTATAAAAAAAAAAGGAGATCATATCAATGGTATTAGCAAATGAATATCTAAAAGCTTTCGATAAATTCTTTATTGGAAGGCGAGATGCATACGGAATATATAAAGAAGATGGCACGGCTACTGTAATCAAGAAACCTATTACTAATAAAGTATTAGAACAACATTTAAATGGAGAAATTACCATAGGAAGCTATTATGCATATTACATTAAAGGTATTTGGTATTGTGAATGGCTGTGTATAGACTTCGATAACCATGATATTGAAAGTGTTGACCTAATTAAAGAAAAATGGAATGATAAAACCATTGAAATCAAAAATACATTAATAAAGGACTATAAAATACCCATCAATGTAATTTGTAGGGAATTTTCAGGTAGAGGTTATCATATCTGGGTAAAATTTGCTTCAGACACTACTTTAAAAAGAGCTTTCGATTTTAGGGAATCTGTAAGAATATTTTTAAAGAAAAAATATGATATTGAAGAGGAAATATTTCCAAAACAAGCTACTATAGATAAAAATGGATATGGAAACTGGGTTAAGCTACCAGGAAGCAATAATAGAAAGAATGGTGAATACTGTGAAATACTGGATAATTTTGACTTGTTAAAACAAGGCGAAGGTTATAAAATACCAGAATGGATTCCAAAAGTTTCAATTTCTAGTGTAAAAAATCCTAAGACAATTCATACAAATAACAAAAAAGTAGTAATTGGTAAGAGAGACGAATGTTTCAATTGGTTTTTAGACCATATTAGACCGTGCCTTAAACGTATAGCATTAGATGGTTCTCTAACCCATAATGTAGATGGTGATGTAGGACATTACATGAATTTAAGCCTATGTGATACTTTGATATATCTAGGAGCACCTGATTCAATCATACATAAGGCGTTCATTACACACCCCAAATATACTTACAAAAAAACTCAGATCTGCATAAATGGAGCTAGAAAGAACTTCAAAATAACACACGCATTAATTAGATGTAAGAAAATTGAAGAGAGAGGGTATTGTATTGATGAATGTAGAAAAAGATAAGGAATGGCTTGAAGGTTTAGATATTTCTAAACCTGATCATAAAATAAGCAGGGAAGAATTGCATGAAAAATATGAAACTTTAAAACGAAGACCCGCAACATACGGTAAGAATGGAAAATTTGAAACAAGTGATTTTTTGGCTTGGTATGATGAGATCTATAATGAAAAAGATTCTACTCCATTATACATGAAGATAAGCAATCGTTGTATCGAAAGATTTAATGTAATATGTTTAACAGAATCAGAGCAATTCATGATAAAAGACGGTAATCATTATCAATTACAAACTGAACCCTTAGAACTATGCATTAGCACTCAGATACATGATTCTAAAGAAAGAGGATTCATAAATCTCTATAATACCGTTGAAAAGAACCTCAGAAAAACTACAAAAGTATCAGAAAAAGATTTTTACTTCGGAACTTCTAAAATACCTTTCTTAAACGGTTATTTTGATATTGAAGATTGGAAATTACATGATTATAAAGATTGTAAGAAATACTTCAGTTATGTAATCCCATATGATTATATAACGGATAAAGAATATGACTGTAAAAAGTTTAAGAAGTTATGTAAAGATTGGTTCGGTGATAACATTGAATATGATGATGTAATAGATCTAATGGGTTATACAATGTGTTCGCACACGGGATATAAAGTAATTCCTACAATTTACGGTAAAAAGAATGCAGGTAAGACTCAATTTACTAACATTTTATTCGAGTTGTATGGATCTGATAATTCAAGTTCAATTTCTTGGCAAGGCATTTGTAGAAATGATTTTGGGCCAGTATATCTTCAAAATAAGATTTTTAATTGCTCAGGAGACATGGGTTCTAAAAGCATAAAAGATGCAAGTAATGTAAAAGCAATTTCAGGAGGAGGAAAAGTAGGTGCAGAAATAAAAGGCGGAAAACGATTCATGTTTCAACCTATAGTAATACTCTGGGCAGATTTAAATAAACTTCCAATATTTCAAGAAGTTGATGATGATGCTCTCTATTATAGAATAATTCTCTTGGAATTTAAACAAAATTTTGAAAAAACTCAAGAGGGTTTCGTGCCTGACGTGTATAAAAACATAACAGAAGATCCAGAAGAAATGCAAGGTATAATACACGAATGCATGAAAGGACTAAAGAGAGTAATTGAAAATAAAGGTTTTAGTGATAAACTCAGAGAAAATACTCAATACAAGTATAATGTTATTACGAATGATGTATTTCGATTCCTTAAAGAATGCTGTGAGGAAAAGAAGAATCTTGAATGTTCCTACGATCACGCTTGGGATGTATTCTGTGAAAGATATGGTAGTGGGTTAGGTAGATCAAAATTTACCAAAAGATTAGAAGCTTTAGGACATAGAAAGAAAGATCGAGGAGCTAAACGATCCCCTAGATATGTCTATTTAGGTTTTAAAGTCAAAGAAAGTAAAGAATGGGTAAATTTGGACTCTTTTAAGAATGAAGAAAATGAAGATCCTTATGATAACTACACGGATGAACAACTTGAGGCAATATATAATGAAGCAAATGAAAATGGAGAGGATGTCTGACAATGGATGACAAAAAACAAGATATTCGAAAATCAATTAGACTAAATGAAAAACAAGCTAAAAAATGGAATCCTGAAAAAGTAAGAAATTTTCTCGATCAAACCACAACAATAAATCAAGTCAATCTACAGATGAATCAAGAGATTTTAACCCATTTACAAAACATTGAATCAAAATTACAACACGTCATAACTAATCAAGCTGAAATAAAAAAAAATCTTGGAAATATGGATGATAAAATTGAGGAAGTTGAAGGATACACAGTCATTCTCGAAGATGAAATCAAGAAAAAAACTGCTTATATCATAGATAATACAAGAGACTTAATAGATGGTGTTGAACTCCGTTGGGAAGAAAAATTAGAAGATGTTATCGAAAGGAACATAGAAGATAACATAGATCCAATCTTTAATGAAATTAATGAAGATATCAAGGATCTTAGAAAAGAAGTCAATACTAAAGAATCAAAAGAAGATGTTTTTCAGTTAGAAGAAAAAGTAAATGGGTATTTGGATGAAACCTGGGATGAAATTTCAAAATTACAAGATAATTCTTTTGATAATAAATTTCCTAAAATCTGGTCTGGATATTTATCTCAATCGGCCAAGCGAATTGATGATAAAATTGATTCAATAAAAGATGATTTTGAAAAAAAAATAGACGAAATTGAAGTTCAATGCGATAACTCCCATGAAATACACGATTTAAAAACCAAAATTGATTATAGTATTGAAAGAATGAATGATAGAATAGACGAAAATACTCATAAAATGGAAATGAGGCTATGTGAAATTGAAGCGAACGGAGGTGAAAAGTAAAAAAATGCCAAAAAAACTAACAAAAACAGAAGAAGCAATGAAAAGACTTAAATATATTAAAGACCCATCAAGGAAAACCATTCTGAAGATTGCCAAAGAAGTTGGAATTTCAGAACGCCAATGCTACACCGCTAAAAACCGACTAAAAGAAAAGTATGACACGGTAAGGTACAAATACCTAAATTATCTCGCCGAATTATTCAAGTTCCTAGACGACTACATCCCTGACTACATAATGGAAGAAGAACCTATACCTATTGAACGAATACAAACTCTCGTAGAAATTCAACTACTTCTAGCCAAGAAACTCCCCGATAAAATATCCCTAATAACAGATAAAACTCCAGAACAATTCATACAACATCTTAAGAAAACATACGACGACCCGAGAGCACCAATTTACTCAAACGCTAAATATGTAGTGGAAAATCTATAATTAATATAGCTTTTTTATTTTTTTTTCTAATTGTAAGTTATGAATGTTTAAAGACCCTCTCTAATACTCGTAGGATGGAAATAGGAAGCGTAAGAATGTATCTTTTTTAGTAATTTTATTTGAAGTTTTTTTTGAAGTAATTTTTTTAAAGAAAATATTTTGAATAGTTACGCAAAATACTTACTTTTTACTAATACCAGTAGTTTTTTTATATATATATATTAAGGGAGATATATGGTATCAAAATAGTAACGGGATTTAAAAATATCTTAGTATTTTTAGTATTTTATAACTTCGATAAGTTATCAAATTCTAATTTAATATTTTACACTTAGAAAATAACAAACTAATCTTATATTTTTCATATACTTCTAGGGGATTGAAATGTGTTTTTCAAGAATAATCATACTATTCATACTATTGGTAACAAGTCAATAAGTCATTAAAAAGTTGGAAAGTCAAAAGTTATTGAGAATATGACATTTGACCATATTATTAAAAGGTTAATTATTAAATTATTAAATCAATATCGTTTTTTTATTTAAAAAGAACCATAATTTAAGATAAATATTATGCCCGTACCAATTGATAGAAATGATCAAAAGATTGATAAAACAATAAAAGAAAAGATTATTAATTTTCTTAAGGGGAATAAAGGAAAAGCGTATTCTATTCAAGAAATATATGAAACTATTAATGATATTACTGTTGTACCAAATGAAAAACCATATATTTTAATCTATAATCTTGGAATTCTTACTTATGCGATAACATGTGGATTTCTAAAAGGAATAGGAGTTTTTAAGAGTAAGGAAGTAGATGGTATTTCTTATTTTTTCCTACCTGATTCTAAATAATACATCTTACTTACAAACTCACGCTACTTACACGATTTTTTTATTAATTTTCTAACTTTTCTTGGAGTTAAATCTCTTTAACAACTTCTTTACCTCTGGATTATGAGTTACTAAGAATCTTTTCAGAGTTTTTAAAGAGGTATTTTTCTCAAATCGGTTAAAACATTCATCACATATATAAGCTGTTTGATCTTCTGCTTTTTCATCTCCTATAATGTCAGGTTTGATTATGAGATTATAATCATCTTTTAGATTTTTAGTAGCTTTTTTTCCTTCACAAAAGTCACATTTTTCTTGAATATTCATGATAAGATAATTTGCTGTAATTAAATATAAAGGTTCATTTGAAACTATATTTTCAAGAAAAACTACACTAATCGTACTATTTAGGCAATAATTCTTGATAATTTATTAAAGACTATAAAGACAATAAGTCAATTTAGAACTTCAATTGTAAGGGAGCGAAAAGAACTTTAAGCCATATATCAGTGATGTCAGTGATCTTATCCTCTTCAATTGTTCCATTGAATCTAATAGGCATCTCTTTTTTTAGGAATGGGATATAATTTTTACCTATTGAAATTTTGGTATTATAATTCTTACCATTAATATCTATAACAAGATTTAAAATTTCTATTGAAGTTGTTCCTCCTTTTCCAAAAGGGTCTGCTTCCTGACTAATTATAATTCCTTCAAATTCTTCTATAATATTCACCTTATTTTTTTGATATGTGAACTATTGGTCTAATATTATTTAAAAATATAAAGCAATAATAATCCTTCATAGGATATGAATACACGGTCTCTATCTTGATGTACATTTTGTACATTAGAGAAGAACCAATCTTCTCTTATTCTAAGATTTCTTTTATTTCGTTGAAAAGATTGATTTAAAGTGTGATAATCTATTTCAATATTTCTCTAAAGCCAAATAAGTAATACTATTATGTTTTTCAATATTATAAATATTTCTTACCATTTTTCGTATTCTTTTACTCAAGCTCAGGCGAATTGATGTTTTATTTAGGGAATAAGGGTAAAACTCATTTATAATTTCATTACTCAACCTGGAGATCTTGAAATAGGAGTTAGGTTTTATTTTATTAGTAATGAAATCATTTAAGTACGAGTCTTTCACTTCTGGAGTTATAATTTCATAATATTTCTGATTAATCGTTTTTGATCACTCCTTAAGAATCAGAATTTATTTACTATGATATATAATTTGATTATAGTTAATTAAATGCTACCTAATTCTTGCTCATTTATGATCAATTCTAATTAAATATGCTCATCAATGTTCATTTCTAATCATTTTAAGAGAGGTATTTATATACTAAATTTCATATTATTAACTTAGATAAATTAATTAAAAAAAGGTATGAAAAAATGGAAAAAGATATGGTCGAGAAAGCCTGTAGAGTTAAGATGTACGATGATTTTCTAAATGCGGGTTATTCTCCTCAAGATTCGATTAAGAGGCTTAATAGATATTGTTCTAATATTAAAGTATATAGGCAATCTGATTTCAGGGAAAATGGCAATTTACTCTACAATGAAAAATTTCAAAAAGGCATGTTTGCTCCTAAGCTTTCTAAAAAAGAACTTTTAGTTAAACAAGTTAAGGACATGGTTGAGGCTGATATAAAGCAGAAAGGTACACTGGATTTCGGGCAATTTAATAAGCCTAAAGACAAGGGTGCATTTGAAGATTATTTTAGAATTAAAGACATGGATGGCCCACATTTTATAGATAAAAATGGCGATCCAGAATTAAACGAGAAATTACAAAAATACAATCCAGGAATGGATGATCGAAAATTCGATAGACGTGCTAGAGAATACCTGGAATCTGATGGGGAAAATGCTGAGGAGGATGAGGATTCGGAAGAGCAAGACTTCATAGATGAGAGAATTGAGAAGAATATAGAAATACTTCTAAATGATCACATTAGGAAGAGCATTCCTCCTCCTCGTGAGAATATCACGCTGAGAAATGATTTTTGGGATAAGTATCATGGGCTTAGAGGGAGTACGATTACGATAGAAGCAGAGGAAGTTAAACCTACGGAAGATTTCAGTTTAGATACTAAAAAAATGGCTAAATATATTAAAAGGAAGTATTTTAGGTGATTAAAATTACTACTCGAAAGAAAATCATTAGAGTTCTAATGGAAGCATTAGATGGTTTATATTTTAATGAGATATATGATAATATCAATACAACTACTTCCAAACCGAACGTGAGTCGTAGGCTTAATAATCTGATGGAAGATGGCATTGTAATAGCGAGACCTGCTGAAAATCATAAGAAAGGGAAGAAATATTATTTCTACAATCCATTGATTAAATTTATTGTTCTAAATAGGGGAAAAAACATTACAGATAAGGATATTCTCTACGAGGTTGCAAGGTTAGGTAAAAAAGCATTACCTTTCATAGAGCATTATGCCCAGTGGATTAATGAACAACAGAAAAACTTAGATTATGAGGTGTTATTAAATGAGTAAAGAACCTCTGGAAATGGCTAAGGAACAAGCGTTAGATACCGTGCGTAAGCTGAGAAGTCTGGGAGTGACAGTTGAGGAGTTATTTTCGATTGTTAAAAAGTTTGATCCCGACTTTAGAAAGCCTGAATGGTCGGTATTTGAGACGTTTAAGAGGATGTTGCCAAGCGAATTAGCGAAAATAAGGGAAGAGAATGAGTTTGATACGAAAACTAAGAAGGGTAAAGAGACTTTAAAGGATGGCTACCTGGAAATTTACGAGAAGCAATTAGTAAATTATAAAGTTGTAATGGAAGAGCTAAATAAAGCAGCGAGGCGATACGAGCAAATTCAACGGGATTTTTATGCGAATACTACGATTGAAGATAACTTACTTGAATGGGCTGAAGGTCATGGTAAGAAAATTTACTATTGTACTCAATGCGAGGAAATAATGCATGATGGGGACTTGCTGGCAGCTTACAACCGTTTATATACTAAGCGAAGTGGATGGAAGATTATAGGTAATAATCCATTTGGAGCTGGATTGGTAATCGAGAAAGATGAATTGTACTGCCCGAATTGTAAGACACATGAAAAATTACTTTCCAAGCAATTGGAAGCGAGAGTTAAAGAGCTGGAGTCTCAAAATGAGATCCTAGTAAAATCCGTGAGTATTTTAATGAAAAATGGTAAAAAAGTAAAAGAGGTTAAAGTCAAAAATGGATAATATAAACGTAATCTCTAAGATATGCGATCAATTAGAGAAAATATTGAAAATGATGTTGGATCTTAATGGAAAAGTGGAGTCCAATAAAGAATTGTATCGGGAATGTTTCCATCGAGTTTATGAAGACATGGGTAAGACCGTTAAGCTGCTTACTCAAGAACCAAAATATATAAAAAATGAAATAGAAAATAATGAAATAAGAGGTTTATATTTATGAAATTTACAAAAGAAGAGAAGATATTTTTAGACGAGGTAAAAACGTTCAATTTGAAATACTTGAATAAGACTGAAACAAATGCCGAGCAGAGGCATTCGTTTAGAGCTGAGAAGATTAGGACTTTTTTAGATGGATGGGAGAAGCAAAACCCAACAGCTATTAAAGACGCTGTGAAGTTATTCCACGATTTTTCGAGAAATCCAGCCATTTTAGCAGGTAAAATTTACGCTAAATGTGGATACGATCAACGTGGTCAGAGATTACTCTCTGAAATTAAGAAAGAAGAAGAAATTGAGGCTAAAAAACAAGCAGAATTAGAAGCTAAAACAGCAGCTAAACTTACTAAAAAACAAGAAATTTTAGAAATGTTCAATCAGCTAAAAACAAGAGTAGAGGCATTTGAAAACGATGGAAAGTCTTAAATCAGCGTATTTTTCTTCAGATTTTCAGGGTAAAAAAGAAATCTGGAAAGAAATTAGGGAAAATACGAAAGGTAAGAAATTGCCTGAAGTATTAGAAGCTATTCGTCATGACTTCGTCGTGAATGGTATTTTACACTTGCTTGGAAAAGGAGATCCTTCACATGAAAATGAATGGCACGAAATACAGAGAATTGACGACTTCAATAACATGGAAGCGATACACGATCATTTAGAAAAAGCCCAAGAGGAAATTACAGAGATTTTGGGATATTTCACGAACGCTGCCGAACAAAACATGTTTTTATTAGAAGAGCATGATAATTACATGAAAGACTTTGCTAAGAAATTAGGAGAAGGAAAAATGTACATCAATGTGGATAAGCTATCTCTTTATTACATTACTGAAGATGGTAAAAAATATGTTAGAAAATAATCACGCTCACCCACATCCTTTTTTGAATAATATAACGGGGTTAGGGGTTTTTTAACCCTTTCCCAATTAAAAATGAAAAATGAAAAGAGAGAGAGCATAGAACGTGAAAGACGTTTAAGGCAATGGGCTGAATACCTTAGAACCGTACCAGAATCGATCATTGAATTACTTAAAAGACCAATACTGATCGGTGATAACTGATTCTCGTTATAAAATGCCCTAAATGTAAAAGTAGCATGAGATTAACCAAAATAAAGCAGGTTAATCGATATAATGGGAAGGAATACTTCAAAAAAGCATGGCAATGTGAGACATGCCGTTTTTACATAAATACTAAAAATGTTTTAACAATGTTTAACAATGTATTACATTTTTAATACAAATCCCTTACTAAAATCTAACTTACTTACTTTTTTTTCAAGTTCATTTTTAGTAATACCTAATTTCTCAGGGTATTTCTTTAATACCAATAATTCGAGTAAATCTTCAATGAAATCTATATTGTTTTCCTTAAAATAATCATGCAATATGGGATCATAATGCAATATACCATCAACAAATCTAAAAGCCGTTTTAACCAATTCTCTAACCATTTCAAATAAAATCATTATTTTTTAACCATTTAGTGTTATAACTTATTAGAACATGTTCGAATGTATATTTAATATTTTCCAATTACTTAAAAAATTATTAATACAAGTTAGAATGAAAAAATGAAAACTACTCTTAAAATCATAAAAATAGGCAATTCAATAGGTATTGTTATCCCTAGTCATATTAAAAAACATTTTAACTTGAATGTAGATGATCTTATAGAAATAGAAATCAATAAGATCGAAAAAAAAAATCGAACCTGACACGATTGTAATTTTCGATATGAATACAAGTTTTAAACTCTCATCCTATTGAGTTTAATTTTCAAAAAAAAAATGATCATTTTTTATATTATACTTCTAAGCAGAAACCATCATATACTGTTCCAAAATGCCGTCCCTTTAGGGTAGGGTTGTTTATCCATGCATAAACACTCATTCCAGGTTCTAATGAGGTTATAGAAATAGGGTTCTCATTAGGAGCTTCTATCAATCTTACCGTTTCAGCAGTTTGAATAAAAGTAGCAACATCCATTTCAATATGTAATTTATGTCCGATATAATTTCTTAAATCATTAATTTTAAAAATTTGTTCACGAGTATCATCATCATACCATTTAAAGATTTTACGATATGTACTAAAATAATTAATATCTTCTTCATCTTTTATAGGAATTTCTTTATCATATTTATGAATACCTTTAATAAGAGTCATTGGGCGTTTTTCGATTTTTAACCTTGCCACTTCTACAATCCTCCTATCACCATTTGGTTTTATTGTTAACACTTTATCACCGATTTTTAATTCACTTAAATATTTAGTCTTCTCATTTGGCATAAAGATATATGAGGATATAACTCCAGCATTTACTCTAAAAGGTCTTGGTTCAATGTCATATTCATCCTCTTTTGGACTTCTTTCATTATTAATCAAAAAGAGACCTCTACTAAAATTCCCAACTAATAATCCTTCATTTTCCTCCAATTTACAACTTAAATCCACACAAATTCGATCCCCCGAATGATCATGATCGACTTCATTAATTTCTATTTCTTTAATCTTATTTGTATTAATTGCCATCTCATTCTCCATCCTTTTACAAATAATATTATTTTTTATTTTATATCAATTAAACTTTGACACTACTTTATGTATTGATAATAATTTTGTTTTAAAAAGTCTTTTCTAACTTATGATAAAATTCAATAATTATTAATAAATTTTGATTTTAATTTTATTTTAGTCGATATATTACTAAGATATTAATTTACTATTTTAAACCCTTCTTATTTTTTTTAAACATAATAATATTAGTTTATAGATTTATTAATTTATACATCTTAATTTAAATAAAAATTAAATATTTCTTATTTTTTGAATTACGAATCTCAATTCATTTTGTAATGAAGCTTTACTACCCCTATGTACCTTTCCAGTAATGGCTTTATAAATTAACCTCTGAAAATCTGAAGTTTTAGCTAATCCTTCTAATTCATCAATTAAATTAAAAGTTGTCTTAGTTGTCTTAACAATTTTTTCGATTGGTTTCGATTCTAAGACAATTTTTTGAGGTCTTAAATTATCTAGTGGCATTTAATTCTCATCTCCTAATACTATTGCTATGATTTTATTTAAATAATCAGTCAAGGTCTTGAATCCTTCGTTTTGGGCATCTTGCTTAAATCGTTTTAATGTTTCTCTTTCAATTTGAAAATTTATCCTCACAGGGTCATTATATTTAGGTTCTACACGCATTTTATTTTTACTCCAATTAAGTTTATTTTTAAGTAAATTATTTTATTTTTACTCAATTATAAAATATCATTATTCCTATATAAATCTATCTGACCAAGTCAAATTATATTTGACCTGATAATATTATTAAAAAACCTTATCAAATGTAATTCAAATTTTTTATTATCATGGTAAAAAAAGTAGATATTGTGGCAAAGGTGATTAAGTTCGGTAATTCGCTTGGAATCACCATTAAGAAAGATATATGTGAGATCTTGAATGTGGAAGAAGGGGATTTCTTACAATTGTCTATAGAAAAGATTGAAAAAGAATGAATAAAAAAATAAAGGAATAGGGTATGTTTTTTAATGAATTAAGGTATATTTTCAAGATAACTTTTTTTTGTCATATAAAATTTTATTCTATATATTTAAAATTATAAAAAATTAGAGAATTCTTTTAATTTATGAAAGTCCCCAATGAAAATGTGATATTTAGTTTTAAAATTGTTATAGTTGGTAGCGGGGGCGTTGGAAAAACTTGTCTATTTAATAGGTATTGCTTTAATTCTTTCAACTTTAACACAGATATAACAATTGGGATTAATTTTTACTCAACTTATCATAGTTTTAGATTTAAGAACGATGATACCAATAATGAAAGATATATTGTTAATTCAATATTTGATTTTGGAGGGCAAGAAAGATTTAAACCACTCATTCCAAGGTTTTTAGATGGTGCTGATGGAGCACTTTTAGTTTTTGATAGCGTAAGTTTCTCTTCCTTTCAAAATTTAGACTATTGGTATGAGAAATTAGATAAAGAGATTCCAATAATCTTAGTTGGAAGCAAAAATGATTTAATAGATAAAACACCTAAAGCGGAAATCGTCAGTGATGATTCTATTAATAATTTTTTGAAAAATAAGAATATAGAGGGATTTTATCGCTCTTCAGCATTAGAAAACTATAACGTATTAATTGTGTTTAAAGAGTTAATTAAAAAAATGCTTTTAAAAAAAAAAATAGAAGTAATAATTATATAACTTATTTTTCCTTTCTGGGGGACTCAAGATTTTTAATGAATTTGGCAAGAAATTAAATTAGAGTGTTAAAAGTTTCTCATATAAATAAAGTCGCTAAACTCATAGAAGAATTTCTTTTGATCTTTATTCAAATCGGGATAGATTTCTTTTAAAGTCGCTTTTGCTTGTTCAACGAAATTTTTTGAAAAATGTTCCGCAATTATTAAAGCATTTGTTTCGGTAAAAATAGTCTCTACATTTTTAATATCAGTTTTAGTTAATTTGGTTTTTTTATAAATATCATTAAGTACTTTAGATTGCTCCTCATCTGTATTTTGAAATGCTAATATGTATATAAATTTCTTTTTCTTATTTTCAATATCTTTTTCAACATCAAGGATATCATCTCTAATCGAAAAAGCTAGCCCCATTTTAATCATTGCTTCACTTAAAGGTTTTATTTGATAATGCATATTTCCCTTTGCTAAAATTGCTCCAATTCTAGTAGATTTCTCAAAAACTCTCGCTCTTTGCATTTCAGCAATATGTAAATATTGCTCCAAACTTTGAGTAATGTTATGATATTCCATGTATTCTTCAATGATCTGCCCTCTCATTAAAAAATCCATTGCTTCAGTATATTCATTTAGTGCAATTATTTTTAAATTATCGGGAAATTTTGAAGCTTTTAAAACATTTAAACCTAAAAAATATCCTAGAGATCCCCCCAAAATACTCATATCTCTTCCATAAAGTTTAATCATTTCAGCTTTTTTAGGAATAGTTAAATTTTTATAAACGGAACTAATCTCATTTTTTAATTGAGTATGAAACGTGGGTTTTCCTCGTCTGGATATATCATTATCAATAAGATCATCATGTATTAGATGACCGCTATGTAATAATTCCACCGAAATAGCAACTTTTCTTATTTCATCTATTTGATCTTCTAAATACATGGGATTTATAATTCCAGTAAAAGCTGCCATTAATAAAACGGGATGTATTCGTTTTGCTTTCTTATTTAAAATAAATGTTTTCAATTGACTTATAAAA
Organism: Promethearchaeota archaeon; assembly: GCA_016839905.1. Next base: position 17,119 of record JAEOTJ010000245.1, read on the forward strand.
TCTCCTAGCAATACATCTTTTTCGTTTTTATCTAATATCTCAAAATATGTTTCTAATTCTTTATCAATTGCCTCTTTTTCTAATTTAAAGAAGTCTTCTATCATTGAAAAAAACTCATTTTTTTATTTATTTTTATAATCTTTATTATTAATTTAAAATTTATTATAATCCAAAAATTTCTAATATTATAATTAAGCATAATAATTTTATAATTAAAAGAGATATGAAAAATGAAAATAGCTGTAATATCAGATACCCATGACCATAAAAATAATATTTTAAAAGCAGTTTCTATCATAAATGAAAGAAATATTGATGCATTGATACATTGTGGAGATTATATAGCTCCATTTGTGAAAAAATGGTTTGATGGATTGAATGACAATATAATAAAGAATTTTTTTGGAGTGTTTGGAAATAATGATGGTGAAAGAATATTTTTAAAGCAAAACCTTGGGCAAATCTGTGATATCGTAGGATTGGAATTGATCAAGGAATTTGAGGGTAAAAGAATTTTTGCGGCCCATATGCTAAAGCAAGAAACCATTGATGCTTTAATGAATTCTGGAAAATTTGATATAATTTTATCAGGACATACACATGAAATAGTTAAAAAGAAAAATGATAATGGTGTTTTAGTAGTAAATCCTGGTGAAGCATGTGGATATTTAACTGGTAAGGCAACTTTTGCAATCATAGACACAAATAAAATGGATATAGAGATTATTGAAATATGATTTATATTGCTTTTTTTAAAAAATATTAAATTAAATAAGAATAAATAACTTTAATAAAATTATAATAATAATTAAGGATTAATCAAAGACTTCATTATAAAAATTTGCTCTGATAAATATGCCAGAAGAATCTGAAACACCAAAAATAATTGAAGAGAAACAAGTAAAAGTCCCTGATATAAACAAGGAGGAGCAAGAAATAGCATTAAGGGTAGAAAAAGACCAAATTGAAATGCAAAAACCAGAGGATCCAGGAAAGCTTATTATTGTTGAAGCAGAGGCCTATAAAACAATAATATTATACGCTAGTAGATATGCTAATCAATACATTCCATCAAAAGATTGGAAAGAAATCTATGGAATATTGATAGGACGTGCTGATGATGATTTTGTGTATGTGGAAAGAGCAGAGGCATTAACTTATGGACATGCAACTGATGTCCAATTAGATGCAAGGCATTATGGTTTCATTGAACAAATTCAAAACGAAGTAGATAAGGAAGGAAAAGGACAATATATGGTAGGATGGTTTCATTCTCATCCAGGACTTAATCTTTTCTTTTCTTATATAGATTTATTAAATCAATTGAGTTTTCAACAGAGTAATCAAGATTTCTGTGGATTAGTATTCGATCACACCCTTTTAGGAAAAAAAAAGGAAGAAATAATTAAAGGAAAAAAAGGAAAGGAATATACTATTACAAAATTCGAAACGGGCTTTGAAATATATAGAATTACCGATGTAAATATGGACATTAATGATGCTAAATATGACGCGAATTATCATAAAGTAGAATGTATTATGGAAGGATTAAATAAATTCTTTTTTGCTAATGTTTTATCCGAATTATCTGCATTGGCATCTGCAGGAAAACCACTTCAAAAAGCTTATGGAGAGCCTGAGCTAGTAAAATCTCCACACCAAAATACTGAAAAAGCAATGGAAAAAAAAGATGACTTCCCCATATTAGCCTCTGATATTGATACAAGTCCCGATAAACATACTTTAGTAGAAATACCGATCAATAAAGAAGTTTCATTTGGTAAAGATGGTTTTTCCCATCAGAAACCCAATAAAAAAAGAGTTGAATTTAATAAGGTAAAAGAAAGTGCTGAAAAATTAATATTTGAAGGAAATAAGGCTCTAAATAATGGAGATGCCTTTACTGGAATTGAAAAATATAGAGAAGGAATTGAGAAATATAAAAAACTTAAAGATAATGATAGGATGTTAGAAATATTAAGAAATGTCTCAGAGTATTGCATATCTACAAACCATTTGGTTATTGCTGAAGAATTCTCGGAAGAATTATATAATCTATCAAAGAAATTAGCTCAAAAGTTTTATAAAGCGGAAGGTAAATATTTAAAGGGTTATATCATGCTAAAAAAGGGAACTAACGAGAATTTAAGAGAGGGTCTTAGAGAAATCCAGAAAGCAACGATAGATTATGAAGCGGCAAAAGATAATGCTGGTGCAGGCAGGGCTTATTATAAAATTGGTACAATATATCAGTCCAGACTCAATCGCCCTTATAATTCATCACTATTTTATATTCAGGCAATAAAAAGTTATAAAGAGGCACTTAATAAAAACCATCCACTAAGAAAAGCGTTATGGAGTAAATCAGAATTACTTATCCAAAGAATTACGGAAATAAAAGATATAGTTGTTGAATTAATTTCAGATATTAAAGATCCTAAAGAAAGAAATAAAATCACAGATGATTTAAATTCAATTAGAATAATTATTTAATATTTCAATAAATATAAAATATATTTATTATAGTCTGAAGCTTAAATCATAAAAATTAAATTCTAACAGTAATTATATTTAATACTTTTTTTAGGTGATTTTAAAATTCCTCGCAGAAAAACTAAAATAAAATATTCAAGAAAAATTGCTTGCAAACATCTTAAACCCTTAGGAGATATTTCACATAGTCTTCAAGCATTATGTCATTGTATTGAAAGAGAATTAATTTTGGGTATTAAGGCACATATTTGTCAAGTCTGCTATTTATATGTACAAGAGAAATCAAATCTATCAATTGATGATGTTTTTATTGAAAGTAAGAAAATAGCGGAAAAAAAAATAAAAGAGAAAGCAGAATTATTCAAACTCGAAGAGATACAAATAGATGAGGATCTAGATTTATCAACTGATGAATTTAATGAGGATGATGATGCTTTACCAATAAAATTTGAAAAGAGAAAAATTGGTAAGGGTGAAATTGAGGATTCTGAAGAATTTGCGGAAGTAGAGTGTCCTTTCTGTGGAGAAATATTTGATGATCTTACTTCCCATATTAAAAATTGTGAATTTGCGCCAGATGATGCAAGTATTGATGATATTAGACCCACTAGACTTAAAAAGAGGAAAAAACGTAAAAAACCAAGTGCAACAACAAAATCAGAGCCAGCAGATAAAACTGAGATAAAAGAAAAAAAGAAATGTCCTCATTGTGGAAAAGAATTTATTAGACTCGGACGCCATTTGAATTCATGCAAAAAGAATCCTGAAATTATTAATAAATAAAAAAGAACAAGGATAAAATATGCAATTAATCAATTAACCTTTTTAATTTTAATATTATTTTGATTCAATAAAATGTCAAAAGAAAGTATTTACTACTGTAAACCGGTGTTTCGTCCCCCTTCAGAAGCTTATTCATTATTAATTCAATTAACAGAAGGTTGTACTTACCGTTGCGATTTCTGTATCTCAAATTTAAGAAAACAATTTCTTGTGAGAGAATTTGAAGATATTAAAAAAGATTTGGATATTGCAAAAAAACAATATGGATTAAATGTTAGAAGAATTTTTTTCTTAGATGGTAATGCAATGGTCACTCCTTTTGAAAAATTATTAGAGGTTATCAAGTATGCCAATGAAATTTTTCCTCATTTAGAAAGAGTCAGTGTTTATGCTCATGCAAGAGATATAATAAAAAAAACAGATGAACAATTAAAAGAATTATCAGAAGTAGGACTTAAACTCGCTTATGTAGGATTCGAATCGGGTTCTAATAAATTATTAGAACAGATTAATAAACATGCAACAAAAGAAGAATATATTAAAGCATCAAATAAATTAATGAGAGCAGGAATTACTTTATCCGCTACATTCATTAACGGTCTTGGTGGTGCAAATAATACAGATTTATCAAAAATGCATGCTATTGAATCTGCAGATCTGGTTAATAAAATTTGTCCAGATGATAATAGAATTTGGTATATAGCTTTTTTATCTCTCATGGTGCCTACTGGAACTGAAATCTTTAAAAAAAAAGCAAAAAAAGAATTTCAGGAAATGAATTCTACTGAAATCTTAAAGGAATTAAAAATCTTTATTGAGAATATTAGTTTTAAGAACAAAAATGCTAATTGTATATTTCGTTCGAATCATGCGAGTAATTACCTTCCCATAAAAGGGGTGTTAGATAGAGAAAAAGATAAAATTTTAAAAGTAATTGATTATGGTCTAAATCATAGAGAATCACTTAGACCGGAATTTTATAGAGGATTATAATTACATGAACACTCCCATTATTGGAATAGAATCTGTCTTTTTTTCTATTATGACTTCTATTGTCTTAGTGGTTTATGCAATTCTTTTTTATCCCGTTGTTAAAAGAAGTTTCATTATGAAGAGCCAAAATAGATATAACTCACTTCTTGTTATTATTTTAATTATTGTTATCGCAGTTTTTATTAGTTTACCATTTTCTGCAACAACATATTATCTATTTATGCCATTAAATTATTATTTTTTAGTAGTAGTGGGGTCCTTTTTAATAATTTTACTAATTTATATTATTGGGGGTAAAGAAACAATACATGAGGATGATTTTAATAGGGAATTATCAAAAGATTTAGATGAAAATTTAAGTAAATCAATTCAAGATACTCATAATTTTTCGCCGAGGCAAGAGTTAAAAAGAAAAGTAATACATTTAACAGCAATACTATATCTTTTATCATGGGTTCTTGTACCCTTGATATTCTATGGGGTTAGTTTTTCATATAATGTAATTGCAAATACTACAACAACAGAAAATTTTAGCAATGCACAATTACTTTTTGAAGATTCTGTTATAGAATTAATTTTATTTAATGGATTAATCGTTCATTTCTTCATGCTTTTATGCATAATGATTGGTAATGCGGATATTGAACTAATGAGATTAAGATTTAAAAAATATAATTTTCCCTTAAAAAAAACACTTCAATTAACTAGACGTCCAACTGAAATTAATGACATTTCTGCATCGCTTCTTTTATTATTAGGCCTCGCTGTATCTTCACTTATTCTCACTTACGGATCGGAAGATCGAATTGCTGGAGTTTATGCAGTAATGGCAGTTATTTGTATATCTGTATTCAGTGATATGTTTGCTGCTTTAATAGGTCGAAAATGGGGGAAGCATAAATGGAAAATCATACCAGGAAAATCCTATGAAGGGTCTTTAGCAGGATTTTTAATAGGTTTTTTTACAGCTATATTTTTTGTAGGTTGGTTTTTAGCTTTAATTGGAGCTTTAATATTTATCTTCACTGATATCGCTTTGGATAAAGTCAACATAAGTGATAATGCATTAAATCCCATTCTAATTGCCATAATTTTTAAGCTTTTAATATCATATGTTAATCCAATAATCACACTTTTACCTATCATTAGGATATGGTAAAAATATCAAAATTAAAGATTATATTAAGTAAATAATTAATAATAATTATGAAGAAAATATCTTTAATAGTTGGCTCGCCTAGAAAAAGTAGAAGTTGTAATTTTTTAATTGATCAAGCAATTTTAGGTATAAAATCTGTTTCTGGAGATTTCGAAATAAATAAAATTCAAATTGTGGATTTTAATTTAACACCATGTGACGGCTGCGATGCATGCCTTAGATCTCCTTATGATTGTCCTCTTGCTGCAAATGATGATACCCCAAAATTGGAAGATAGTCTCTTAGGATCCTCTGCGATCTTAATTGCTGCACCAAATTACTTTGGTTCCGTTAGCTCCCAAATTAAAGTTCTTATTGATCGGTCTAGGCCTTGGAAAATGAAGGGTTATCTTTTAAAGGATGTGATATTTGCTCCAATGGCATCTACAGGTTTGAGAAATGGCGGAGAAGGAGTTATTTCAGATTTAATCAATTTTGCCTTAATTCAAGGGATGATTATAGTAGGAAATACTGAGGGAAACCCTGTTCTTGAAGGAAACATACCAATAACCCCACTACAGAAGTTTGGTTTGAAGGAATTCGTAGGTAAGGGTGAAATTGATGAGTTGGGAGGAAAAATTGCTCACGATCTTGGAAAAAGAGTATCGGAATTGTTATTAAAAATTAAATAATAGAAAAAAAATTCCTCTGCGAATTAAAATTCGCATCAGACAATATAAACTTTTTTTCATTGCCCGTAAACACAAAAAAGTTTTAGCTCCCGCTAGGAAGGTCAATATAAGACCAAAAATCTCTCTCTGAT
>JAEOTJ010000246.1 GCA_016839905.1 Promethearchaeota archaeon
CAGTATTCTTGAAGAACATTTTTCGCATTTTTATTTTGATTTATTTCCATATAAGAATTTCTTAATTTACGATCTTTTTGAAGGGATTCAAGAAATTTAAGTCCATCTAAATTAATATTGAATTCTTTTTTATCAGTAATTTCAACATCGTTATTCACTTGAATGTTTTTGTCATTTTTTGACTGAATTATTTCCCAAAATTCACAGCATCTATTATAATTTTTATTTAAAAAGATAGCCCCGAATATCGCTTCAATAAAATCGGCTTTATTTTTATTTGATAAAATGAAATCATTTGCAGTTCTAATTAGCCTTTCTAGACCTATACGGTCAAAAATTTCACATAATTTTTCATTACTTACATGTTGTTTTCTTTTTTCAGTCATTTCTCCTTCTGAGAGCTGCAAGTTTAAAAGAAGCTGGTGAGCAATGAGTAAATCTAATACTGAGTCTCCCAGAAACTCTAATCTCTCATTATCCTTAACATCATAACCCATTCCTTTATAAGAGCTATGCGTTAAGGCTTCTTTAATTAGATTCAAATCGACCTTTTCGATTTGATATTCTTTCATCCAAACTAGAATCTTCTTTTCCCAATTGTTATCCATTATACATTCATCTCTTTATAATTTTTTCTAATGGAATGGAATAATGGACTTACAATTGGAAATTACTCTGCCTGAAAGATATCACCCGCCTCTCGGCAAAGTCCATCAGACAATGTTTCTGGCCATAAAACATGGTCGGATAGGCAATACCGAAAAGCGTATCACATCCCTCGGGCAAAGTAATATCCAATAATAAATCCTTTTTCCAATGAAACAAACTTCTGTTTGTTAGAAAAGATATGTTAAAACATATATTTAAATCCTTATTAATCTAAGACGCAAAGAAAATAATATAGGAGGGATCTATATGAGCAGTATAATTTATATGGAAGTTAGGAGGAAGATAGCTAATGATCAGTTGTTAATTTAGATTTTTTCATAATACAATTATGTTAAGTCAAGTGAACTAAGTAAATCTTCTAAAGAATTTTCACGAATGAAGAATCGAAGTTTTTTTTGATTAATTATACTATAAGTCTCTATACAATCACTTCCTGTCCAAGAACCCGAAGTTTGGATTATACCCTCATTATTCAATATCTCTAGACTTTCATTTATTACATCAAGATTGATTTCTTCCCAATATTTAAAAATACTATATTTAGCTTTTAGAATATGTTCATATCCTTTTCTAGCATTGTCAATTAGAATATTTTCTTTTTTGTAGTCGGAATTATACATTTCATAAATAGTATGAGCTAAAGCTCCAGTATGAACATAAATATCACGTGGAGGAAATTTTTTTAAATATGTAATTTCACCGTTGTTGATTTTTTGTCGGAATTTTCCAACAAAGAAATTCGGACCATATTCTTTAAAATAATAACTAATAATATTTTGAAAAGAGATGGACTTATTAGGAGCAAATTTATCTAAATATTCAGGTCTAAATCTATTAATTATTCCCAATATTTGAGAAACCATGAATCTAATAGATTGTTGACATCCTTCAGCATAATATTTTATAGTTAAATTTTTAATTATTGCTTCCAGTATTGGTATTCTTTTATCATTATAACTCAAAGTTATATCTGCTGGTAGCTCTTCCCTTAATATTCTCCTAAAAGGTTTTTCATCGATTACTTTTTTCTCTCTAAAAAAATGAGAGCTAACCTCAATGTAATTATTTAATAATAAATTAATATCTGGAGCAGTTTTATATTCTACTTTTAATTGACTTATTACTTTAGTAAAATCGGATTTAATTAATTCGTATTTAAAGTCCCTAATGGAAACATATTTATTGATTACTTTATCAGTCCATTCTCTTAGTTTGATATGCTTTGTAATTAATTGATTAAATTTAATAAGAAGTTCTAAGGCAGGTTCAGTAAATCCGTTAGGCGCAATTAAATAATAAGTAAATCGATTTAGATCAAAAATTAAATTTCGGTCCTTTAAATAATATAATACAAACTTTATGATCTCACGCGCAATTTCACCTTGGTCTAGTCTGGCTTTATAATTTTTACATTGAATTACTCCATTATAATTTCCTTTATAAGTTAATAGCACATCTCTTCCTTTTTCCCCAACAGCTTGCATCAGATGAGCTTTATCATACTTATCATTAAATTTACCTGCTTTTATCTCTTCTTCATAAATTAGATATATTAAGACTTCAAACATTTTATCCCCCAGACTATGATATGGGTAATCTTGCCCTTCATACAGAGCTATTTTTTCAAATTTATTGAGTTCTTCTTTAATTTCATTAGAATGTATTTTTCTTTCATAAATTTTCAAATTGCTTTACCTTATTATTTGATTTTTTTTTTCTACTGTAAGTATAGATTTTTCTTTATCTTCATATATAAAAATCTAAATGAATTTTACTTATCAAGAATAATAGGTCGAAAAAGTATATAAACTATATGCCTCTAATTCGTTGTTCTGGTTTAGCGATTACTTTCTCATCCTTTAAATATATCACCATTGCCATTGAACCTTCAATTTCTTTAATATAACAATTAAATTTCTTAAGTTGTTGTCCAAAATTATTCTTTAGATTATTAATTTTTTCAAATATATGTCTATTCATTTTAGGAATGTTTTGTAAAGTATGAATGTCTTTAAATATTTCTCCAATATTATTCAAAATAATTGTTTTAGTCTCTTTCTTTCTTTGTCTTTCTTTAAATAATTTTGCGACCACTATCATTAAAGAGAATATAAAACCAAGAAAACAATATTTGGATTAAATGAATAAAAGATAATTAATAAGATAATTATAATAATTATTAAAATTTCGAATCAATATCTTTTTAATATTTTCATAGACCATCCTATATTCATATCTTTTAAAAAACTAAAATTTTTTTAAATATAAGTTATATCTTGATATTCTTCATCGTCTATTTTTTCCTTGGCAATTCCTAACTCCCTGACTTCCCGATTTAATTTCAAGACCGCTTC
>JAEOTJ010000247.1 GCA_016839905.1 Promethearchaeota archaeon
ATTCAAACTTTTTATTTATATATTTATATTTTTATTAGGAATGTAATGACAAAAAAAGAACTAATTTGCAAAATTTTATTTAAAGATAATAAAGAAGGGGATATAAGGGAAATTATAGGTAAAGTAAAAAAAAATCAACTTTTCTCACCTATCAGTCAGTTCATTTACATCAAGAATGGTCAAAAAACGACGATCTACAAGGGAGACATTATCGCAATTGTATTAATGAAGGAATACAAGCACTTGACGATTGATGAATTGAATTTGGCGTTTTACGAGGATCTTTCCAAGTCGTCTTTTCAAGTTAATTGAGTGAAACAGTGTTAATTAAGGCTAAAAGAAAAAAACACCATATTTAAATTAAATAAGTAATGATAAATAATATGAGGAGGTTTCATAATCCCGAAACATTCTAAAAAAAACAGGACTCCTGCTACACCCTGGATTTTTGTCTTTTGGTTAGTGTAAGAAATTACACTCTGATTTCGCCCTCCTCCCCCTATTTTATTTTTGGACCTTGTATTGAGGTCAAGTGGCAGGAGTCACCCTTTTAAAAATTATTCATTCATGAAACTTTTTGTTTAAATATAACGAAAAAATAAGAGTATTAGCCTTAAAAATATAAAAAATGAAGTGTTAAAAGATGAGTACAAAAGTGTTGGAAAAAGCCCAAGTAAAAGGATATGACACAGAAAATCGCAATCAAGAATACTTAGAAGAAAAAGCAGTAGAAAAATTTGATAGGATATATGGCTCGTTCATTTATTCGTTAAGAATAACCAAGGATGATTCCTTGAGATGTGAATGTTTTAGGCTTTTTCAAGAGATTAGGGGGAAATTTAAAGCAGGGGTTAAATTTAAAGGGCCGGAAAATTTAGCTCCTATCATTATATACATATTCTTTAAAGTGAAAGGATACTCCATTAATGCCGGAGATCTTAGAAAAGCGCTGGGCATAGAAAGAAGACATTTTTTAGACGGCATGAAGAAAGTAATTCCTTTCTATCCTGCCTATTCACGTAGGGACCGGAAGATAATAATACTTGACAAGATACGTAAAGTACGGTCTCATTTTAACCTTGATTCTGAATTTATCAAGAATTCTGAGTTAATTTTAAAAAATTGTTTATATCGCATCAATCCCTCATCAGAAGAAGTCATGGCAGGAGCGGCTTGCATTCTCTCACTCATGAAAATAGGGCTTGATTCCATCAATTTTAATGAAGTGTGTAAAAAAACAGGGACTAGGGAATGCTCCGTGGGCAATTATCTTAAAAGGCAAGTGTTTAGACGATTTGGTATATTAGGATTTCACGGGCTTAGAAAATCTTCTGAATTAATTATGAGAGTATTGGAAGAAAGGTTTGATGTAAGGTAATTTAATGTATATTCTTATAATGAAAAGATCTCTAATCTTAAGTCCGGGGGAAAAGTGCTTTCCAATCTTTAGTATTTTTATATAAACAACCAATTGTGTTATTTGGAGTGTTCCATTCTAACACAACTAAATATTCTAATCCCTTTTCTTGGTCGTTTGCCTTATAGCCAGACCATCTCTTAGGATGCTTCTTCTTTAAAAATTCTTTTACACAATTTAAAATATCAGTATCATCCCAATTCTTCGGATCAAACGCTTTTTCATCTTTTCTAATAATCCTCGAATATCTAATGTGACTTTCTGTAAGAAGAGAATTTTTAGATATATCAGCTAACGATTTTTCTGACCCGATTCCAGCCACTAAATAAAATCTAAACTTTTTATTAGGTTCAATACCCTTCTTAATGTATTTTAACTCAAAATCGCTTTTATAATATTTTATAAATTGATTACCTGAACCAATAACATCATCAATAAAAACTATGAATACCCTTTTGGATTGACTATATTTTGCAAGAAATTTTGGAACATTACTTGCTTTCATTATTTTTTTTTTGCTCAAAGTCAAATAATGTTGAGTAAAATAAGCCCAAAATTCAGAGCTCTTAGTTGATAATTGATTTAACACAACTAATATCAATTCTTCATCACTTCTAATTGGTAAAGTAGTAATCTCCTTAACAATTGCACTTGTCATTTCTTTAAAAGTATAATAATAATCTTTAATTCGAAGCAATACATTTCTTAGAAAGCTAAATCTTAAATTTTTAGGAAATTGTTGGAGAAATAGTCGGAAATTATAAGGATTAAGATTTCTATTTTTATACTTTTTTACCTTATTGATAATAACATCAATCATTTCAGATTCTAATGATTGAATCTTATGATGAATTACTTTTAGATTAAATGACAATGCATATCCACAGATATTATTCTCAGTAGTTATTATTTGGATACTTTCCTCTCCTAAAAAGTCCTCTGCTTTTATCCATAATTCATATTCTATTTGACCTTGCTGTTTTTGGATGCCTTCATAGCGAATTTCAATCATAGATTTAGATTTAAAAGAAATATCAAAATTGAAATGTTTAGCTTTTTCTTCAAAATTTAAGACAAAAAAATATTTTTCCAACACATTTGATATGACTATTGGCTCTTTAGAGATTAATTTTGTATTATCTTTATCAAAACAAATGATTATTTCTTTAGAACTATTAAGAAAAGTTTTCTTTAATGTTTTTGGAGGAATGGAACAAAATTTAGAGGGGATTACACAAGCCAATTGAGAAGTTAATTTTTGATCAGCATTTAATTTCAAATTATCAATGTTTTTGATTAATCTATGAAGTTGAATATTTAAAGATTGCTCTGTCATTGATGGTTCAATTAAACGTCTTTGGATAAGCAAACTAAACTCTTCAGAGCTTTCAATTTTTGATATCTCGTCCATTTGGGTGGAAAAAAAAGATGTTATCTTCCATAAGATTTCCAATATCATTTTATTACTGGGTTTTACATCAGCTTTTCTAAGATCATTATAGATCTCTGCAGACTTCCGAAAAGATTCTTTACTTTTATCATAAAATTTGTCTTGAAAATTTAAAAATCCCTCATATAAGATTAGACGTGCCTTATAATTATTTATTTTAAATTTAAAGTTTTGCAATAAGCTCGGCTTATTGTTTAATGTATTAAAATCTGTCTCAATATCAACTATTTCATCCCTTCTCTCAATATTATCGTATTGAAGTGATTTAAGAATAGATAACTCGATATTTACTAGCTGTAAATCGAGATATGAATTAATCATATAAGGTAAAACTCTCTCCTTATTGATTAATCCTTCCATGATTTCTTTTGATAACTCATATTCTCCTAAAAAGGAATAGATTTCTGCTTTTTTGTAACATAAAATTTGATTTTTTATACATTCCATAATTTTTTTATTAATTTCTTTGTTATTACCGTTCTTTTCCAATATTAGTTCTAACACTTTTAGAAAATGTTCGGACTGCAAGTCATGTTTAGGTTCAAAATCTAATATCCTGTCAAGATGATCCTTTAATTCAGTGTATCCTATTGATAATAAGAATTCAATTGAAGAGAGGTTTTTTGTTTCAATCAATTGCTCGATAATAATCTTCTGAAGGTTTTTTTCAAGTTTACTGTAATTTTTAGCCAAGGTAAAATTGTGTATAAAAGATATGTCTTCTTTAAAAATTGATTTCGAGATAAAATGATGATATACTTTTTCTAATACCCTAATTTCGGTATCGGGTTGATGATTATATTTTGGGTATGCTCGATAATATATTCTTAAGAGCCCTTCCAACTTGTAAAACAATGCTCTTTCTGAGGCATCATTTTTTATAGTAAAATCAATAAAATCTTTTATCACTTGCTTGTACTGCTGAATGAATTCTGGTTGCTTGTTAAAAAAAATACTTTCTAATGTATCAGAAGGCAACCCTTTATATAAAAGGTTTTTAAAAGTATCTGTTGGACTTTTAAATTCAAAAGATTCATAATTCCACCTTAATAAATCAAGAATAAAGAAGTCTAAATACTCAAATATGAAGGATTTAGATTTTTTAATCTCCTCTGGATGTTGTCCATAATACGTTCGTACGACTTGAAGATGACCCAGCTCAACTAAATCTCTCAGATATGGAGCAAATAAATGACTTTTTCTTGCCCAGACCATATCAAGTAAAAGCAAATGAACCCAACTATGCTTAATTAATCGATTTCCTTTATTAGAATAGGTAATCTTAAGTTCTACAACTTTTTGTATGATGGTTTCAAGTTCTTTCTCGGAATATAGATCTAAGGTGAATCGAAAAATATCTTCAGGACTTCTCTTATATAGCTCCACAAGATTATCCAACTCATCTTTATTAGAATGAATAAATTTATCATAAAAATCTCCTTTAAATTTTTCACGACTGGCATCCAAGATCTTTATTAAATCTCTATTTTCTCTTTCTAACAAATCTATTAAGGCAGAACATTGCTTTTCATAAAGCACTATATTAGATAATACTTCTCTGGTTTCGGGTTCAAATCTTTGGATTAACTCGTTGTACTTGATAAGTAATTCATAACCAATTCTATAAAATCCTTTTGATATAATTTTAGGATATAATTCTTTGAGATCCTCAGGATGGTTCTTTAAAATGTAGGATAAGATAAAAGGCTGATTTAGAAAATCACTATAGTATAGCTCTTGAAGTTCAAGATAGAATTCTTTTAAAAATTTCTTAATCGAAGAGATTCTATTTTTTTGTTCTTGTAAAAAACCTGTAATTTTAGGATATAAAGTTTTACATAATTGAATTTTAAATTCTGGACTAAGA
>JAEOTJ010000248.1 GCA_016839905.1 Promethearchaeota archaeon
AAGGGGAGCATACGCACCAGAAGCCCTTGGTTCTAAAATAGCGAAGAAAATGTATAGAAAAATACTCTTTGGATTTGTTTCTCACTATTTAAAAGAAAGAAAAAGAGTAAAAAGGAAATAAATAGAAGTAATGAGAATTTTTTAAAAAAGAAAAAATCGAAAATTATTGGAATACTTTGAAAACAATAGTACAGAACAATAATGACAGTTAGACACAAGGAGTATCCAGTAGAAGGGCTTTAATTCCATCCCAGATCCATCAAAATGAAACCTCATGGAATGAAAATACTCTTATCTGATTTTTTTTACCTAAATTTATATAACAAATTATCTTTTAGTTAAAATAATCTAAATTAAATGACTAAATGTTAAGTTTTTTGTAAGAGAGAATTTTCAATTTTTAAAAACGATTCAATTTTTTATATAGATAATTAATTTTCAAAAGTTATCTTAACTCATACAAAAAATATAACATTAAATCAATTAAATTTAAAAAAAAAATAATTATGTCTCAAAAAGTAAATAGAAAACAAGTTTTACTGTTATCTTGTATCTTATTAACAACTCTATCCATATCCTTCGGATTTTTATTAAATGTAAAAGGTGCGTCGTTTCCGGATTTTACCATTCCTCAATTGGATGGTGTAAATAGTTATTCTGTGAATGAGAGAGTTTACAGTAACGATACTGATTCTCATGCCACGGGTAATATGTCAATTAACGAGGTATATATAAGATCAACTAACGAAAGGGTGTTTATGGGAATTAATGTTACAAATCCAAAGGCAGGTGATATAATGTTTTTTGTTAAAACATATGGAGCTTATGGGCAACCAATAAGCCATACATATGATTTATGGTCTAAAAAGATAAATTTTACGCAAGGGAATGAACCCGATTTTATGGCTATTATAGATGGAGCTACCATGGCCAATCAGGATCGGGATAATGCCACGGGAACAATCCTTTCTAGTCCTGTCTATTGGCAAGCATATTATAATCCTGTTAGTGAAGGAATAGCTTTCATAGAATGTTTTTGGGAATTGGATGGTTTTAATTATCCATCGCAAATCGGAATTTCTGTAGCACTTCTAGGCCCTGACAATGATGAATCTGCTGTAGATGTAGCCCCAAATGATCCAGGGTTGGATACTTATGGAGATCCATATGATAACTGGGATCAATTATCAAATTATTTCGTTATTGATTTAGATAATCCTGATAATCGAGAGGTGTTATTAAATGGAAATCTCCATGATTTTGAAGAAGATGAGTTAATCATTAATGATACGGTTGGTGATTCTGGTATTTCAGATGCAGATATAGATTTAGTATATGTCACCTGGTGTGAAACTTATTTATATTTCGGTATATTTGGACCTAATATTAGCGACACGATAAGTTCTTCAAAAGTAGATTTATTTATCGCAATTGATTATTTACCTAGTGTGGGAGGTACTAAAGCACCTAGAGATAAAGATGTATATTTTGATGTAGCACATAGACCAGAACTCGTATTATTCAAAGATTATATGTCCGGATCCTCATTCGTGATATATTGGTGGAATGAAACAGACGGAAATCCGGACACAGCATGGATTAATAACAACAGTGTGTTTTCAGGTGAAAATTCTTATACAGCAGACCCAGCAATCGCGAATGTTACTGAAATTATTGTCCGTCTGGATGATATACCTGCCACTGACTTTTCTATAATGGTATGTACAACTGGTGAAAACGATGGCAATAGTGCCTACGATATTGCTCCCGATCCATTTGTCTCGGGAAGCTCATTAATTACTGATGATGATACAGTAGATTAATTTATCGATATAAATAATACCGACAAAATAGGGTATATGCCAAATGATCCCTATGCTCCGATTATCGAAGGACCAGATGATTTTTCTGTAGAAAAAGACACTGCTAATGTCAAGATAAGTTGGAATGTCACGGAGACTAATAATGAATCAGCAACACTTTATACTAATAATACTCCATCCTCAGTTCCATTTTCGGACAATATCACTATTGATGTAGATACAAGTGCTGTTACACAGATTAATTACACATTAGAAATTATTGACAAAAACGGACAAGTTGCTACAGATACAGTTATTGTTAATGTAACTCCTGTGTTTGAAAGTGTGGATCCCGTTGTTACCGGCCCTTCCGATTTTTCAACTACCCAAAATACTGCTTCTGTAACAATTAATTTTACTATTGTTGAAACAAATCCCGTTTTGGTAACATTATATACAAACGGGGTTCCTTCGTTTTTAGTTTATTCACCTTCTATTATTGTCCCTGTTGATACAAGTACGGTAGGAGTTATAAACTATACTTTAGTTGTTGTTGATTATTTTGGTAATAGTGGAAATGATACTGTGTTGGTCACCATTAACGCTCCTGTCGAAGAGGGTGACGATGATGATGATGATGATGCTGAAGGAATTAAAGTACCTGGCTATAATATTATCATTCCAATTCTTTTAATTTCTACATTATTATTAGCTATAAAACTCAGAAAAAAGAGAACTTTAATCAAATAAATTTATATTTAAATAGGGGTTAATCCTTTTTAGGTGATAATCCAATTTTTTTTCATTTACTTATTTTAGGTAGAATCCTTCTCACATCAAGCTATCGTTGAATTTTTTGGAAAAGACCCAAAAACTGAGTATCTAGATCTAGCAAAGGTTGATCTCATAAATGATAATTAATCTAAAAAATTTCACGACCAAGAAAGGATTCTTAAGGATGTACCTAATCCACTATAAGTGATTAGATATCATTCAATTCCATCCCGAATCGATCAAAATGAAGCCCTATGACATACAAATCTTAAAAAATTTCTTAGAGCTATAAAAAGAGATATTTAATGAAAAAAAGACTAAATCTAAATATGGTAGCACTAATCGGGAGAACATTTAAAGAATATGAGAGAATTTTCAGATTAAAAGATTTCAAATTAAATTATTCCTCAATAGGATAAAACTTCCTTTTATCTCCAAAATAACCCCCAGTAAATCCCATTGCCCAACAAATAACTACAAGAATATATGATATTAATAAATAATCGATAAAGTATATTTGTGCAAAGTAAAATGCTAAAGCAGTCATTAAAAGAAAAAATAAAATACCGTTTATAGATCCTAATTTTGTATTACCCGCAATATAACCCGAAAGAGCAGATGAAAAAGCAATAATCATTATCCAAAAAATCATAAAAATTAATGTATTAACTTCTTTTAGTAAGAAATTTAAACTAATTAGAATATGGTATAGTAAATTAACCAATACAAAAAGAATACTACCGCTAATTAATAATCCTCTAGCTAAGGACTTAATTCCTCGGGGATACCCTCTATCCTCCAGAAAATCAGACATTTGATCATCAAATTCTCGATATTTTTTGTGAGCTTTTCTTTCATTAGATTCCAATTGATCCTGAAATTTTAGAATAAAAGATTCAGATATTTTTGATAATAGTTTTTCAATTATATAACCATTATCTTTTTCATTAGCTATAGCACAAAAAAGTAAATTATATTTGGTTTCCAAATACAGAATGAGTTTTTGAATGCTTTTTATCTGAATAGAATGTAATCCGTGCTTAAATACTTCTTGAGCGAACGCCCCTAAAGCAGATAAAAATCCAGTGAACATCTGTTCATCGATAAGCATTTTTTTTGAGATGCTATATGAATATAGACTAACTCCATGATCAATAACATATAAATTTGTAATCATGAATTTAGATTGAATATTTAGCTTTATATAATTTTTCATTAAGAACATATAAATGAACATTTAGTCTAATTGTTAATTATACTTTAAAAGTTATTATGGATCATTGATTAGAGCATTAGATGCCAAGTCCGATATTTTACCATAGGATCTAGTAATTAGCGCCACAGTGGATGATAGAACTATAATAATAGTCCGCGATAATGAATTTATAATTGAGAGTCTTCAATTCCATCCCGAATCCATCAAAATAAAGCCCCATTGAATACAGATATTAAAAAATTTCTTTAGAGTTATAAAAAAAGATATTTCATAAAAAAAAGACTAAATTTAAATAAGGTAGCACTCATCGGGAGAATATTTAAAGAATATGAGAGAATTTTCAGATTAAAAGATTTCAATTCTAATAATATTAATATTTTAGATATAGGTTCAGGTGTTAGTTCTTTTTGTGCTGAAGCTTTAAAAAATAGAATGAAAGTGTTAGCATTAATGTAAGTTTCATCTGAACCGTGTTATTATATATCTGAAATTTTTAAGTTAATGCCCCTCTTTATAATTATAAAAAAAAAATGGAATTTATTAGTATTTATAACTTAATAACCCAACCATAATCATCAGGAATATCTAATCGTTGAATTGATGTTAGCAAGTTATAAAGATTTGTTGTAGTTTCACCGGGTTTGCCATTATTAAAAATCTTAGTATTTTCTTCCATCACTATAGATTTAATGGGCGTGATGACCGTAGCGTTTCCCGTACAGAAAGCTTCAGTACAAGAATCTTGGAAGAGTTCTCCGTAGGCGATATCTCTCTGTTCCACCGTTAAACCGAGCTTATCTCCAGCAATGGTGAGGACCGATTTAAGAGTAATTCCTTCTAATACTGTACCATCAAATTTTGGAGTAACTAACTTATCATCAATTATAGCACAGAAATTTGCACTTCCTACCTCGTTTATATACTTCATTTGTATAGGATCTAGATATAACACTTGAGCAAATCCATTTTGTTTAGCCTCTTTAGCGGGTTTCATAGTACCAACATAATTACTACACGTCTTCGAAAATCCAGTTCCTCCAGGACTCACTCGGGTGTATTTCTTGGATATAATTAAATCAATCCCTTTAAATCCCTCTGGGAAGTAGGGGCCTACTGGAGAGACAAATATGAGAAACTTGAACTCTTTTGCAGGAACAATCCCCAAAACAGGACCATTTCCAATCATTAGTGGTCTTATATATAGAACACCTCCGCTGTCGTATGGTGGGATGAATTCCTCGTTTGCTTTTACTATTTGTTTCACGGCTTCGACAAAACGTTTCTCATCTATTCTCGGCATTAGGACGCGATCCGCACTCATATTCAACCTTCTGGCATTATCTCTTGGACGGAATATGGTTATTCCTCCATTTTTAGTCCTTAATGCTTTCATTCCTTCAAAAATACCTTGCCCATAATTTAGGACACAGGCGGCGGGAGAAATCTCAAATGGACCGAAAGGAATGATTCTTCCCTCATCCCATTGACCATTCTTGAAATCTGAAACATACATCATCTTGGTTTCTATAATTTTAAAACCAAGTTTATAAAAATCTATATTTTTTGTTTTCATAGTTATTATTCTCACCTTTTTTTTTGTTTTTTAATGATCTTTCAAGGAGAATATCAATGCCTAATTTGAACTCTTCAAAAATGATTATCTATTAACAAGAAGAATCCTGTTGAAATCTATTTTAAAAAAAAGATAAAATTAGGAATTGCTTTCTCATTAATTATAATACATGAATAGCATCGGTTACGTTGATAGCTGCAGCTACAGTAATATTTCTACTACCAACCGATGAATTTATTGTATCATAATCTGAAGAGATCATTAATATTTTATGATATTAATAACTATATAAATTTTATGAAAGGGGTGGGAAGATAAACCCATTTCACCATAACAGATAACTACAAATTTTAAAAAAAATTCTTAACTTAAAAATTTACTAAGAAAAGAATTCTCAATCATTAGATTGGTTAAATAATTTATTTAAGATTACTTATCGACTCTGGGAAAGTCGATAATTTTATTATTCCAATTGATATCAAGAATTTGAAATTTATATCAATTTTTTTTAATTATCTTTAATAAATTCTATTATAATTTTCGCTAACTCAGGTCCTTTTTCTTCTTGTATAAAGTGGCCTGCACCTCTGACTATTACATGTTTTTGTTCCTTTGCTCCTGGAACAAAGTCTTTCCAAAGTCTTTCGCCCCCTCTCGTAAGAGGGTCCCCATCACTAAAGGCTGTTAAAAAAGGTTTTTTCCATTTAAAATAGCTATCTAATGCATTTTTATTTGCTTTATGTTCTGGATCTTTTTTGGATATCGGGATTAAAGAGGGTAGGATCCGCGCGCCAGCTTTATAAGTTTCATCTGGAAATGGAGCTTCATATCCCTTTAGAACATCTCTTGATAATTTCGTAATAGTTGCACCTTGAATGATTCTACCAATATATAATTTAGTCATATTCTTAGAAAGTTGTACCCATTCCATTAAACGTTTTGGTAATCTTTCCTTGCCTGTCGGTAACCCTCCATTAGACAGGACTATTCTACTAAAGCGATCTTGATTCTCAATTGCTAATCTTAATCCTATTAAAGAACCCCAATCTTGACAAAATAACGTAATATCATTAAGATCAAGTATTAAAAGCCATTTTCTCATCCATTCTACGTGTTTACGGTAAGTATGATCGCTTTGTTCAGTTGGTTTATCTGATTTTCCAAATCCTACTAAATCTGGTGCTAGAACTCTAAATCCTGCATTTTTTAGAATCGGAATCATATGTCTGTATAAAAAAGACCATGATGGTTCCCCATGCAGGAGTAATATTATAGGAGCATCTTTAGGTCCCTCATCTACATAATGAATTCTTATTTTATCAACTTGAATATAATTTGGTTCAAATGGATAGTCGGGAAGATTTTCAAACCTTTTATCAGGAGTTCGTAATAAATTCATTTTACTCAATTTTTTATCTCTTTTTTATTAAAATTAATTGATTTTATAATATTAATCATATAACTTTTAAATAAAATTTAAAATTCGTTTTATTCTATTCATATTATGCCCAAATCCATTAGAATAAAGCCTTATGGAATGCAAAGCTTAATAATTTCTTAGAATTATCGCTGTCGAGTTGGACAAAACATAAAAAGCGTATAGGACAAGATAATCCATAGATTTTAGACTACTCTCTCCATTCTTCTTCATCAAAAACGACAGCTTTGAACTGGATTTTATCATCAGAAACATCTACAATAGTGAAAGGTGCGCCACAATCCTCACATTCAAAAACATCGTCTTTTTCTGCATCCTCGATCAGATTATCTGGGAAGTAACAAGCGGAACATTCCAATTTAAACTTACCATCTTCTTTTTCTGTAGACTCATATATTTTTTCAGCCATAAATATCACCATTATTAATTTATAATAAAATTATTATAAGTTTTCGTTCTTATTATTGTTTTTTATTTTTAAGGGTAATTAATATTAATCAGTTATTATCGTGCAATTCTCATTATTAAGAGCTTTAAGGATTGGATTCTCTCGTAGACCAGAAGCGATAATTACTTGTTTAATTCCTTCACTAGCAGATTTTAAGGCGACAATAACTTTGGTTTTCATACCACCAGATACATTTTCAAGGATTGATTCTGCACTCTGATTATTAATATGATTAATTAGTTTTTTATTATTATCTAAAACACCATCTACATCAGTTAATAGTATTAGTTTATCGGATTTAGTCACCACTGCGATTGCATCAGATATTCTATCACTATCACAACCAACAATCTCATTATCTTTGCTGATAGCGACGGAGGCTATAACAGGAATGTAATTGTTATTCCAGAGAGTTTCAATTAATTGAACATTAAGTTCAGAAGGTTTTCCAGTGTAATTATCTTTGAGTTTTTTTTTCCCTTCAAGAGTTACCATTGCTTTCTTAAATCTATCGGCAATAATAAGGCCCCCATCAACACCCGAAATACCGACAGCAGGAAGTTCATTCACAATCATTTCTTTTACAATTCGTTTATTATTTAGACCAGCAACTACCATTAAATAAATATCTCTAGTTTCTTCATCTATATAACGAGCCTTATATCCTTTTTTAGAGTAAGTAAAAATCTGGGGCTTACCCATTCTTTCCGCCACATCTGTAACTATGTCAGCTCCAGCATGACACAAAATAATCTTTTTATTTTCCGCATGTAATTCCAATAGATCTGAAATTACAAAATTTAAGTTTTCCTTTAGTAAATCCCCACCTATCTTAATAACTATCTTTTCTGACATAGTCTTAACATCCTTAATTGCATAATATATTTTGAAATTTTAGAGTGTTTTTATTATTTTTTTTATTTTAAGGTTTAAATAATAAAAATCCAGCGTGGTACTATTTTTGTAAGATCAGAATATATTACTAACAGCACATTCTACTATTCCCCGGGCTACTTTTCCTTCGCTAAATACATGCGTTAGATCTCCAAAATCGATTGTAGCATTAGCTTCACTCGCAAAGAGTTCTGCCTTGCTAGTTCCCTCAATAAGCACACTTCTTAATTCATGATAGACATCAAGATTCATATATCTGTCCATATCTGAATGGAACTTTTTATCTTTTGCCTCAAAATCCACTTTAAATTGTTTTTTCATATGAGTTAATTTAAATTCTTTTGAATTCTTTAATTGATTTGCATAACTTCTTATCTTGTTTTTTAGTTCCATATCATCGGAATTAACTATTATATCAATCCCTAATAATATGCCTCGATCTTTTATATTATCCAATAAAGTGGCTCCATCTAGCACAGACTGGCACATTTTAAATGCCAATGATTTTATCCTATCAGTGATCTCAAATTTAACCGAAGGGTTACCTTGGGAGGTGTTGGCTACTATATGTTCCCTCAAGGGGATTCTAAATAATGCGGCAAATATTTCTAAAGGCGAGCCCTTTTTTTTCCCAACCACTACTCTTATATCTGCAATATGAGACTTGTATTCTTGAACATATAATCCCCAAGGATTTGCAAGAATTCTCATATCATTATATAAATATTCATCTAATTCTTTTTGGGTTTTAAGAAAAGTTACCTTCCAACCACGACCACCCCCAGTTGGTTTTATTACAACTGGGTAATCAAACTGGATTTCAATCTTATTTAAAATAGATTTTCTAATATTTTTAACTCTCAATCTTGGGTAATTAGTGATTGGAATCCAGATTGTCGGTGTCGTCTGAATCTTAGTTGCTTCAAAGCATGCATTAGTCAATGCTTTATTATCACATATATTTGTTACAGAGGGATTATTAAATAATTCATATCCATTGAATGTTAGCATCGGTTGAATAAAATTTACCTGAGACATTAAGCCTAATCGGTTAATAATGACTGAGTCTTTTTTATAATTCTTTATAGGTTTCAGTAAAGACCAACCAGCATCTTCCACAGAATATATTTGATGGGAATATCCTAAATCCTCTGAAGCTTGTTCAATTCTTTTAATTTCTAACCAATCACTTCTATATCCCGACAATATTATTATATCCGGCATATTGGTTGTTGTAATCTTTATTTTATTTCGTGTGTATTTATATATAATAGACATTAACTAAAGAAATTTATGAAATAAAGAATCATATAAATGAAGTTTAATGGAATGAAAATATTAGAAACGTTAATTGCATTTTAAAATGATACATTTAAAATCCAGATTTCTTAAAATGCTTATAATTAAAAGATAGAATAATTTTTATTGCATAATTATGAAAAAAGTGCTTATACTATTCGGAAGCCGCTATGGAACAGCTAAAGATACTTCAGAAAAACTCCGTGATATCTTGGTAAAAAAACAGATTGAGGTTAGTCTAATAAACATTAATGAGGAAGAACCTTCCTTAAGTGGTTTTAATGGAGTTCTTATAGGGACAGGAATAAAAATTTCAATGTGGACCAAAAAAATTAAAAAATTCATAAAGAAACATAAAAATGAACTTGATAGTAGGAAATTCAAATTTGGATTTTTCGTAAACTGTGGTACGGCTTCTGAGAAAAAGAAAATTAATGAGGCAAAAGAAAACTACATCGATAAGAAAATGCAAAAGATTGGACTAAGCTACGACATAGCTGACGCTTTTGGGGCAATTTACGATTTTTCCGAAACTTCTGCTTTGAGCAATATGTTAAAAAAAATGATAAAAACAGGTTTAATAAATGATGAAGGTTGGGAAAAAGTAGATGATATTTTATATGATCTTAGAGATATAGATCAAATAAAGAAATTTGTCGAAGATTTCTCAGCACTACTCTAAATATAAGGATTTTATTATTGAAGGGCTCCAATTCCATCTGAATCCAAAATTCTATTTTATAAAACTATTGCTTTTTTGGAAAGAATAACATTATTAGTAGGGGATTTCACGCCATTAAGAACTCCATCTTCCATTTGTATGATTCTATCAGCACAGAACCTAAGTCTATCATCATGAGTTGCGACAATGATTGATTTATTTCTTTCTATAGCAATTTTCCGAAAGTAATTTCCAATGATTTTGCCATTCTCAGAATCAAGATTTCCTGTAGGTTCATCAGCTAAAATCACATCTGGATCATTAATAAGCGCTCTTGCAATAGCAACACGCTGTAATTCTCCACCACTAAGTGTTTTAATATCTGCTTTTAGACGATGTCCCATATTGAATAACTCCAACATTTCAATGCATTTTTGTTTATAACCGCTCCTGAAATTTTTCGGAATTTTTCCCACTTTAGCCATAATTTCCACGTTTTGAATAACATTCAACGATGGGATTAGATTAAATGATTGAAAGATAAAACCAATATTTTCCCTACGAGTTTTTGTAAGTATTTGTTGTTTTGATTCATGATTTAAAATCTTATTAGTAAAGTAAATATTCCCACTCGTTGGACGTAATAAAAGCCCCATTACAGATAATAAAGTAGTTTTACCCGCACCACTTGGACCCATTACTATTATTACTTCTCCAGACTTAACTGTAAAATTGACATTCTTTATGGCTTCGACGGTAGTATCTCCTTTTCCGAATATCTTATTGACATTATTCAATTTCATTACATAATTTTTATTCATTATTTTATTCCTCAATAAATTTTTCAGTGTTAAATCAAAAATATCATTACTAATATTAAACATTTAGAGAGACCAATTTTTATGTATTCCATTTAAAAAAAAGAATAGAATTTAGTTTAAACTTAAAAAAATAATAAATAGAAAAATAAATAAAAAAAATTAACGTCGAAAGACTATTGCAGGATCTATTTTATGTACTTTTCGAATTGAAATATATGCACATAGGAAACTTGTTCCAAGCATTAATATATAAAGCATTATCGAAAAGTTAAAGTCCACCGCAATCTGCATTGCTCCTCCACCAGTCTCTCCCATCATCATTGTCATTATGGTTCCTAATATGAAACCAATTGTCATTAGAATGAAGACTTGTCCAAACATCATCTTGTTTATTAGACTTTTATCAGCTCCGATTGCTTTTAAAGTTCCGAATTGAGGTATTTTCTCCATTACACTCTGATAGACGGTTGTTGAAATAATAATTAATCCTACAGCAAATCCTAATCCGGCCATTAGGAAAAGAAGCATTCCAACACCCATTTTATTCATGATAAAATCATCAGTATTATTCTCAATTTCCTCGGGAAGATATACAGAGATATGAGCAATATTCTTAGTATCCTCTTTAAAATCCTCGAAACTATACCCTGCTTCGAATTTGATACCCATACATGTACTAAAATTCCCCGCCCAAGGAATTAATTTCCTTGCTGTCTCTAATGAAGTCCAAGCATAAGGTGTACCCATGAGAATTCCTCCTGATGTAAAGCCCACAATATTATATTCGACCATATTACCAATATTTATCTTATCTCCTTTTTTCAAGTCTGGAAAGGTGTTTTTTATTGATTCATCAATTATAATCGTATTCTCTCCTTCTAACATATCTCTATAATCTCCAGGAACTGTATCCCAAGGAATAATACAACTCTCTAAATCAAAACCTACGATCTGGATCCCTTTTACACTATTTTCACCTTCGATCATACCATTAAGGAAAACCACCCTATCTATATCCTTAACTCCATCGATGTTTCTAATTTCCTCATATGAAGTATCATTAATTATCCCAAATGCCAATAATGTGTCCATATCTTCAGCAGTTACCCAAGCTTCATGTCCATATTCACTTGCTATTCTGGAATATTCCCGAATTGAACCAAAATACATCCCAAAACTAAATTGAACTAAAAAAACACTTGAAATTAGACCAATAATAACTAAAATTAATTTACCTTTGTGGTATGTGAGATCTTTCAAAGTTATATTTACCATTTTTTTTCCTCCTCATGCTCTAAAAATTATTGCTGGATCTGTTTTTTTAACCTTCCTCATAGAAAAAACCGCACTAAGCATCCCTAGCATTAAAGATAAACCATATGTAATAAACGCCCAAGGGATGCTAACACTAAGACCATAAACAGATATATTGTTTATTAATGGCTGCAATAGAATGGCTCCAATAGTTCCAAATAATGTGCTTAAAGTAATGAAAATTAACACTTGTCCCAAAAAAATTGAGTTAATGAATCTCTGACTCGCTCCTTGAGCTTTAAAAGTTACTAATTGTGGTGTTTTTTCAATGACTGTCGAAAACATCGATGTGGCTATAATGATCATGGTAACCATATAACCTATAATAACCATCATGATGATGGAGCTCCCCATATTACTCATAACTTGATTTTGCTGATATTCAATTAGTTCCTGATCATTTATGATATTAATTTCCTCACTATTTAAATCGGATTCAAGATCTTTTGAATTATAGCCATCTTCTAAATCTATTGCTAAAATAGTGCTTGCATTTTGATTCTCTGTATGGGTGAGGAGTTTTGCAGTATTAATTGAGACCCAAGCAATTGGATTCCCCCAAAGTTTAGCATTTTCACAGAATCCAACGATTTCCACTTTCTGATCCGTTCCCGTATCAATTTTATCTCCAATGTTTATATCAGGTATGAATCTTTTTACAGACATATCTATTATAGTAGTGTAATTTTCAGCTAAACATCTATCTCTAACATTAGACTCCCAAGGTTCAATACCACCTGAAATGTCATATCCAATTAAACAGACGCCCACTATTTCAGTGTTCACTTTAAAACCAATCCTTTCAATTACAAGCTTTTCTACGTTTTTAACTTCATGGATATTATTAATTTCAATGTATAATTCATCTGATACTATACCCCCTTCAAAAATCCCATTTCTATTTTTTTGCATAATATAAGCATCAAATTGTGGATTTTCTATTGCAAAACGATTATTTTCTTCTATTGCACAGTTAATCATGCCAATTCCGAAATTTACCATTAATATACTCATGGTAAGTCCAGTCAGAACGAGAAAGAATTTTGTTTTTTCATGAAAAAGATCTTTAAATGTAACATTTACCATTTTATATTACCAATTTTATATATTTAATTAGATAAAAAATAGAAAATATTGTATTAATTGCTTTTAGAGACCAATATTTATGAATTGAATAATTGGAGATTAGAGCTTGTTGGTCATAAAATTATCCTATTTTTTGTGAGTGTGAATATAAGAGAATTTACGACTTCTAAAAGAACAAATTGAATTAACTATAGGTATTGATACAACCCCAAACACAATTAAAATAGAATAACCGTTTTTTTTTAATATTTATTTGCTAATTTAGGTTTTTTTAAAAGTATTTATTAAAAATAATTCTAAATATATTATAATTAAAATTTAAATAAGTTCTATTTGAATATGATGTGTTAAATATGGATAAAACCCCCTTTGCGACCTTATTCATAGGGATGGCAGCAAGTCTCTATATGGCAGCAATTGCTTTAACAGCAACAGCTTCTGGAGAGTCTGCTTATACAGCACTCACTATTTTAACCATTAATTTCTATGTAGTTATCGTGGCTGCAGTTTTTACAATTATAGGAGCACTTTTAGGATTAATGAGTATAAAAGCAGACTCTTCAGCGAAAGTACCAGTAGCAATCTCATTTTTTATTATGCTTATATTTGCGGTTGGTTATGGAATAGTTAGCGCTGTATTATAATACAATTCTTCTTCTTCTTTTTTTTCCTCTATTGAAGGTGTTTAGTTCCATCCAGAATCAATAAAAATGAAATGAAATAGAATGGCTATTTTAAATAACTTCTTAACGCTATAATATCATAGGGAAATTCTTTCTATTTATTTTAAATTGAATTTTTACATTTAACAAATATTCTTATAATTAAATTTAAAAAATCCTAATTGATTATAGATATTGAAAAATATGAGTTTAAAAGAAGAGAAAATATTAGTGAAAATAATATGTCCTCATTGCCAGTTAAATTTTAAAAAGAATGTAGAATATCATAAA
>JAEOTJ010000249.1 GCA_016839905.1 Promethearchaeota archaeon
GCTATAATTGAACTTATTTTTTCTATAAATTTAATAAGCCTTGAAGGGAGTGTAAAAATTCTTCCCATCTTGAATTCACCAAGAAATCCATTATCAAAAGGAGCAGGTTTTATTGAATATATTTTTTTTTCTCTAGCAGAAGGAGATTTTCCATACTTAATTCTTGCATTTTTTATTTTAATTACATTATTTACAGGAAGGTTTTTCTGTGGGTGGATCTGTCCAATAGGAACTATCCAAGATGGATTAACAGCAATTACTCCAGATAAAAGAACAGTAAAAATGGATACTCATAACACTTTATTAAAGGTTAAATTCATGTTTCTGATTCTGTTGATTATAATAATTTTTTCTTTAGGAATTTCAAAAAGTACAAATATAGTATTTTATTTTGAATTAAAAACAAATTTAGGAATTCTTGCTCAAAAACCCGTTAGCTTTTTCTCTCTTTCAGAATATATTTTTGTATTTTTCCCCAATCTAATAAATCAAATGTTCGAAACTCAGGGATTAACTCCCTTATTTTCTGATATCTGGGTCTTTATAATGTTTATTTTTTACTTATTAATCTTACTCACTACTCTATGGTATCCAAGAGTATATTGTAAATATTTATGTCCTTATGGAGCTCTTTGCTCTGCAATAAGTGATTATTCCTTTTTAAAATTATCAAGAAGCCCTGTTAGATGTGTTGGAAGAGCTGAATGTGGTAAATGTGAAAAAGAATGTCCAAAACAGATTCGAATTTTGGATGAGCCATATGAGTTTTTTACGGGAAGAGGGGAATGTAATTTTTGCCTAAAATGTAAAGAAACCTGTCCTTATAACGCAATTAATATAAAATTTGGGTAGAAAAAAAATACTTCTATTATACACATAAAAAATATTATTAAGAATACTAGCTCAATATGAGAATAAATAATAAAGAAATTCCATAAACCTATTAAATTTCTTATTTGGTTTTTAGCTGCGCTTTTAAACGCTCGATTTCTCTTTCTTTTTCTTCTATAATCTTGTCTTTCTCTTCTAACTCATGCTCAAGCTTGATTTCTTTAATCATATTACCTACGGCATATAATTCCTCATCGTCCAAATCAACATTGCTTTTACTTGCTACTTCTTTTGTAAATTCCATCTCCTCCTTGATTACTTCTTTTAAAAGGTTTTTTAAATCGAATGATAGTATTTTTCTTGGAAATATAATTAAAATTAAGTAATATATACAATTTTGGATTTTTATAATTTTTGTTTTAATTTTCCAATCCCTTCGACGAAAATATGCGAAATAAAGATGATTATTGCGCTTAAAGATATCCTTCCTGGCTCTTAATACGCTGGGCAACGATTTTAAAGCATCTGAGCGGAATTTAAATTCGATGACATTTGAAGGCAGGGTCAAATCGTCGTGTTTCGAATCCTGTACTCGTTTTTTATGGTCCAATAGCCCCATACCCCTCAAATATTCTTTGTTAATGAATTTAACGAGCAAATCATGATGTGTCACATGAGCATTACTAGTCGTTTTTGAAATTTCTTTAACAAATTTGGTAATTTTATTCGACCAGAAGGCTATAAATCTAAAATTTTTACACTTTTTCGAATGAAACGGACGAGAATTAACGATAGGTTGAGAATTACTCATTATATATAATATTAGGAAATAATGTATAAAAAGGATGTTAAAAAAAGAGTGTAACAAACATTTTTTTCTTCTACTAATGTATCTTGATAATATTGATATTAAATTATTATTTTAAAGAAAGAAAATTAATAATTACCTAAATAGATTTAATATAATGGTTTTATTTAATTAGATTAAAGAAAGTATGATATTCTTGAAATATTAATGGATCAAAAAAAAATTGAACAAATTCGATCACATTTAAGAAAAGATTCTGATGTAGGTGCTTATGGAATCTTAGACTCAGAGGCAGTAAGATATTTTGAAGAGGAACAAGAGAATAATTATTCAGACATAAGACCTCCATTTTTTAGAGATGTTGATAGAATTGTTCATTCGAAAGCATATAGTAGATATATTGATAAAACTCAAGTCTTCTTTGAAGCCAATAACGCAAATATTACGCATAGATCTTTACATGTAATTTTGGTATCAAGAGTAAGCAGACAAATTGGACGTACGCTAAAACTAAACTCAGACTTAGTAGAAGGAATAGCATTAGCACATGATGTTGGACACTCATGCTATGGCCACCTAGGCGAAGAAATATTAAATGACCTAAGTAAAAAATATGAACTGGGATCATTTATGCATAATGCTCAGAGTATCAGGTGGCTTTCTCATCTTGAAAGGCGCTTGCCTAAAGAACCCGCCAGAGGGTTAAATCTTACCCTGCAGGTACTAGATGGTATTCTCTGCCATGATGGCGAAATAAATGAACGAGAATTAAAACCTATTAAGAAAAATGGAAAAACTTGGGAGGTTCACTTCAAGGAATACGAGGATTGTTTCTCAGAAAATAAAATCAAAAGAATACCAATGTCATATGAGGGAATAGCAGTTAGGTTTGCCGATACGATTGCATATATAGGAAGAGATATCGAAGATGCCATCCTTCTAAAATTTATAAGCCGAAGAGATATTCCTGAAAAATGTAAGAAAATTCTTGGAGATACAAATCGAAAAATTATGAATTCATTAATAATGGCTCTCTTAAATCACAGCTTGGATAATGATACAATAGGGTATAATGAAGAATTTTTTGATGCTTTAAAAGAATTAAAACAATTTAATTATGAAAAAATTTATCTTAGACGAGATTTATTGACTCAAAAAGTAAAATCAAATACCCCTTATATTAAAGTATTAAAAAAAAAATTTATACTAATCTTTGAAAAATCTTTAAATGAGTTAGAACAAGAAAATTTTAATGCTCCGATTTTTAAGGATCATGTTGAATATATTGATGATCCTGATTTTAATACTTATTTCTATCCACTTAAAGATCAAAATAAATTAACGCTGATTGTACGAGACTATATTGCTGGAATGAGCGATAACTATTTTAGCGAAATTTATGAAAAATATAAGAAAGAATAGATCTATAAAATAAAGCTTTGTCATTCAATGAATTTTTTTTAATATTTTTGCGACGCTATTACATTTATAACAGAGTAATTCTTCTGGCTCCTGAAGACCAATATAATTCTCCTTGGAAATGGGGTAGATCTTATTGCAAAAACTACAAAAGTATCCGAAATTAAAGAAATAATGTCCGCATTTCTTACAAGTAAAATGATAAAATTGATCTCTCGTTATTGAGTTAGAAATATTACAAGAATCGCAATATACGCTGAATACTGGCTTTTTTTGGGGATAAAATGGTTGTTCTCTTTGTAGTTGAGACATTTCACTCGATAATGTATTATTATTTTCAGCACCGAATTCTGATTCTGCCCACCTTAAATCTACTTTTTCTTTATTAACCAAGTTATTTACACTTGAAGTATTCATTAATTTTTTTTGTTGAGGTGCCCTTTTTGCCACGAAGGATTTCTTATCTGAAATCCCTCCTCTATATTTTTTTTTCTTAATATATATGAATCCCGCAGAAAAAGCGATCAAGCTACCAATAATTATAGGAGTTACAATTAAAAATAGTATATCAAAATCCTCATTATCATTATCACCATCATAAATGCGTTTTCCCGAAGGAGATTTTACAATAATCTGAATAATATTTGAACTTTTATTTCCAAATTCGTTAAAGGCAAAAACCCGGAAATAATAAGTCCCAACAATTAATCCTTTTATAATAAAAGAGCGATTGATATTTCCTTTTACTATTAATTCTACATCAGGATTGATTAATATAAAGTTTTCATTGCTTTGATAAAGTGAATAGTTCTCTGCATAATTTGAAGGGCTCCAAGTGAGATTAATATGTTGTACATTCGTGATTATGCTTATATTGGTATAGAGAATGAATTCACAAGGAAATAATCTAACTTCTATAGAGATACATTCAGAACTACGATTTCCTGCACCATTAAATGCAACCACGCGATAAAAATAAATACCATTAGTATTTCCAGTATTACTATAGTCTAATGATGTGATACCTGAAGTTAAGAGATTAGCACTAGAAACATCAACAATAAATGAAGTGTCCCAGTATATACTATAATCTTCTGCATAAATTGACTCATCCCAAAGTAGAGAATAATTTCCATCCAAGTCATATGGGCTCTGAGCATCAGTATATAAACTGAAGGAAAGCGGAGGTGAAGAGCTTACATTTACAGTTATGCAATTAGAGCTTTCATTACCGATTTTATTAAAGGCTACAATGACATAATAATAAGTTCCATTTGCATTGTCATTAATAGTATAATTAAGCTCTTCTATATCAGAGGCGATCAAATTTGCTATAGACACATCGTTAATGAAGGATGTATCCCAATAGACGGAATAATTATCCGTATATGGAGATTCATTCCAAGTGAGATTATAATCTCCATCGGTATCAATGGGACTCCCAGCATCAGTTGTTAAATTGATGAAATGTGGTCGTGATTTTACTTCTACATACTGGTTATTAGAAATTGAGCTGTTTCCTAAGATTCCTCGAGCTATCACCCCATAGTAATAAATATCATTTGTTCCAGGATTGTCTGTATAATTAAGTTGTGTGGTTGTTCCGAGGGGGGTTAAGCTCCCAATACTTGTAATTGGTGAGGTATTTCTGAAAATATAATATTCTATGGCAAAGTCTGCATTAGTCCAGTTGAGATTAACTGTGCCATCAGTATCAATTATAGGTGTAATGGGATTTAAGGTAGGTGCTGAAGGAAGTTTAACATATTGAGCATAAACATCTGCAGTAAGTTGAGTTCTTTCATGATGCCATGCAAAATAAGCGCTTCCAGGGTTACTAGGAGAACCTGCGCATGCACTTAGCGACCATATTTCATAATAATATTGGTCAACAATCAATGGTATACCATTACCATCTAAAAGAATACTTCCCGTGGAATTGATTATTTGTGCATAAGGAGTTAAACCATTAAGATTACGCCATCCGATAACAGCCCCTCCATTCCCATCAGATACCGCATTAATATTAATCCCATCTTGGCTGCCTACACCTATGGCTGTTCCATTACTGTACCATTGTGCATATCCTGTTGAATTTACTTTCTGACTATAGACATCCCCATTGGAACCATCGTCTCGTTCATCTCTCCAAGCGATTATTGCACCATTATTTCCATCGGTTGTAATTGAAGGATAATCTTGATCCTCCTCAGCATTACATATTGCAGTACCATTTCCCTCCCAGTATATTTGCCCAGATCCATTGATTCTTTGAGCATAAATATCACTATTTAAAACAATTCTTCGATCAGACCATGCTATAATTGCACCTCCCATCCCATCAGATATAGTATCGTGTTTTCTTTGAATATTGACTTGATCACATATCGGGATACCATTTTCTATCCACACTTCATGTCCAGATTTATTAATTCTTTGAGCATATATATCACTATCTCCTGAAATCCCCCTTTTATCTTCCCAAGTAAAAATGGCACCTCCATCTCCATCCGTACATAAATCAGGATATCCTTGATCATTGGAAGCATTGCATACTTCTATTCCATTTGCTTTCCAATAGATTTCCCCTGAAGAATTAATCCTTTGAGCATAAAGATCTCTTGAGCCAGTCCCAGTATCACTCCATATAACAATAGCGCCATAATATCCATCTGGAATAACTTTTATACTTCCTTGATGGTCTGAGGTCATATCAATTTTTACTGGAGTCCCCCATAATATTATTCCTGAAGCATTTATCCGTTGTACATAAACTGCCATATCCCCGGGATCCCACTCTATCCAAGCAATAAATACACCTCCTTGTCCGTCCAAACAAACAGCGTGAGCCATTGGACCCTTATTAACACGAATCCCGTCTTCTCCCCAATATTTATTTCCTGAAGAATTGATCCGATTAGCATAGAGGCCTCCATCATCATTCTGCCGATTGTCCATCCAAATAATGAATGCTCCTCCTTCACCGTCGCTGCATAATTTAGGATTATTTTGGGAAAAATAATAAGTACTAATTGGCAGCCCGTTATCTACCCATGTACTCATGTAGGGAGGAGGATCAGGTATATCTTTATCAGTTTGGTCAATAGTTTCGTCAATAGATTTAATATCATGCTGTTGTGTTGAAGAAGAGTAATTATCAGTGTTTATAATTAAATTAAACAGCGAATAAAAAACTATAATACATAGAAGTATTTTCCACATTGAAGACTTTCTTACAATTATGCTTTTCACTTTTATGTATTTCATTAAAATCCCTTTATGATTGAAAAGTTATATTTTTGCCAAGATATAAGGATACTATACTTGAAAATAATAAGTTGTCTTCCTTTTTAAATATTTGTGATACTGATTTTAGTACTTATTTCTATCCCCTTAAAGATCAAAATAAATTAACGCTCGTTGTACGAGATTATATTGCTGGAATGAGCGACAACTATTTTAGCGAAATTTATGAAAAATATCAGAAAGATTAAAAAAATTTTTTAATAACATTATTTTCATTTTTATTTTTAAGGATAAATATATTAGAGGATTACACATTTAAGGCAGATTATAAATGAGTTTTTTACTTTTTCAGTCACGGGGTTTTTTTCAATCGTGTCCTAAAGTGAAGCTTTGGGATTAAGGATGTCACGGGGTTTTTTAAAAAGTTTAAATTTTTTTTAACTGAAAACTATTTTTTTTTGTATCCACCAAAATAATGTGTAATCCGATCATTATATAGTCGTACTGTAATTTAAAACTATCTTAATTATTTAATAAAACCTATTTTTCATATGAAAAAAAAGAAAAAATCTTGAAGTTTATTTTTTACCTATAAAGGTTATAATGTTGTAAAATTAGAGTATTAATAAAAATAAATCATTAGAATTTTTGTTTTCTTAATTTAATATTTTAATAAAAATAAAAATAGGTGAAAGATTTAGGGAGAGAATCCTTTATAATTTAGGCCTGCCAGGATTCGAACCTGGGTCAAAGGGTTCAGGGCCCTCTATGCTTGGCCGCTACACCACAGGCCTTGGTATTTTTTATATCTCTTTTTCTGAGTATTAATAAAGAGAAGAAATTATAAATTATTTTTGATAAATAAAATATTTTATCTGTTATATAAATAGCTGGAGATCACGGTTCAAATCAATACCAGGCTATCTCCCTATCTAAAAAAAGAATTAATTAATGATTAAATATCGGAAATTTTTAACTTCTTTTATACTGTTTATATCAACAACGATTTTATGGAAATTTTGAATAATACCTTCAAAAATAATAAATATAATCACATTTTTGTCCTGAAAATATTGATTTTTACTTACAATTTGATCCTTGAATTTATTTTCAATCTTATTGATTTTTTTCTGAATATTAATATCATTTGGTATTACTACTATCAGATTTCCAATTAGCTTTTTATTAATTGATTTTAGTTCGGGATATATTTCGGCAATTGAGCCAGAGGCTTCTATAGAGCCCATTAAACGAAGTAAAGCGTCTCTAATTAGTTTTGATTTATTTTCATATTGATTTTTAGAAACTAATTTATTAATAAACCGTTTGAGGCTCTCATTAATAGATATACTTATTATCGGAATTATAAAACACCACTTTGAATAAAAATCTTAATATTTCTCTTAATTGATTAATAATATCATATTTTCAAATATATATTTATTGACAATATTTTATAATTTTTAGATATAAAAAAGTTGTTTATAATTTTATGGTCCGTGCGAGTACATTTTTAAAATTTTCAACATCATTTACTAATTTATCCGCATTCTCTTCGCTAATATTATCATCTTTTTCATATTTATTCAGTGTAGTAAGCCAAAATTCTATACGACCTAATATTGGGTTTTTATCACCAACAATTTTTCTTAAGCGAATGAAAGTATCTTGCAATTTAGTTCTTATATTTTGAGCTTTCCACCTAAGCATGCAATAATCTGAAACTTCTGCTAAATTTTGGGTTATTGCCATTACATCAATGGTCTTTTCTCTTTCATCAGACCTAATTTTTCGGATGATATTAATTTCATCAAATAAAATTTCAATAATTTTAGCTAAGAATCCTGTGAGTTGTCCAGGATTTGCACACCATACTCTTACTTCTAAGGATTGACTTATCTCTGAGACATAAACTCTTGTAATGATCCGGCCCCCTGTAACTTTAGCCTCTGCACAAAACCAAGCCTCTGCTTCATAATTATTTTCTATATCTCCTCCGTCAAATGAAGTTATCATGCTTGTCTCAAAATTCTTTAAAGTTCGGATAGCTGCTCTATATGCTAATCTTGGGTCTAAATCAGCGATTAAAAATGCCCGGGCATCATTTGGAAGGCTTTGTATTGATAATTGACAATCTTCTATTGTTGATAATGAAGTACATACAAGGGGACATTTAATTTGCACTTTTTTCTTCCTTATATTTATTGTATGTTGCTCTCCTGTAGCAGTTTTATAAATGACTGTCCCTCCAAGATTTGACATTCCACACTCCTTTGGTTCTAAATAGAAATCTACGCCTCTTGAATTATTCGATTCGATTACGGGAATATTAATTAGAGGTTCCTTTACATTATAGCTTGAAGGAATATCTAATACTATCTTAACATTATGTATTGCCATATTACTAAAATTCCGAACAACAACTTTAAAATGTAATTGTCCTCCTATGAAATCATAATCTCGTACAACTTCAATCTTTTCCTTATTAAAGGAATCCATGCTTGCTTTTTGTGATTGACTAGGCTTTGAAGGAGCCATTGAAACGCTGTAGGCTGTAAAAGTTCTATTTTGAGAATCAATATAACCATCAATATCTCCTCTCCCTATAAGTAAAGCTAAATTCTCTTCAATACTTGATTCTGTAACTCCCAATTTTTTTGAAATCTCTTTAAGAGGGAGGTTTCTATATGCTCTAGCTAATTCTCTTATTTTTTTTTCAAGATATTTAGTTGTCATGAACTCTCTTTTTTGAGTAAATAAACCTTTAATTGCACCGGTTTTAATCATTTGATGTAAACTCTTCCTAGCCAATTCAATTGCTATTTTTAATTCTTCAGCAAGTTTAGATAGTCTGAATAATCCAAATTTTTTTGAATATTCTTTAATCTCTTTAATAATTTGATTAATTGTTAGAATTTCATTGCCACGATCTGCAAAGAATGCTAAATCTTTATTAGCTCGCATTAAATTAACACAATAATTCTTAACCAACTCTTTTGGGAGGTTAAATTTTTTTGTTAGTTCTCCTAATGAAACTCTTCCCTTAGAATTCATATTATCATGTAAATTGTCTGAAATGTATTTTTGAGTATAATATTTTTTTTTGTCTATTGAGAATGATCCTTTTATTTTAAAATTCCCAATTAACTTATATATCATTTTAAGAGCTATATCTGAACTCATATCTAATATTAATGCTAAATCTGCAACATCAACGATTCCCTCATCTTGGAATTTTGAAAGTAATTTTTCTCTAACTTCAGATGATATATAATAAAATATTTTATGTTGTTGGTCTATTATTCCGTGAATTTTTTCTTCTTCGATATATTTATTGATAAATTTAATCATTTGATTTGCTGTAATATTAAACGAGTTGATAATTGTTGAAAAATTTGTAGTATGTGCTCTTGTTAAGAGATCTAAAAAACATTTAGGACAAATTTCTTTTCCCATTATATACCTTAATTTCTTATTACATATCTTGAATCCCTGTGTAAGACCATACCTTACTGATTCTCTGGCTAGAGTTTCTTTTGTAGGAAAAAATATACCTGGTGTTTTTAAATATGAATTCCATGAACACTCATTACATTCTAAATAATACTGCCCAGATGATAGCCTCTCAAGTTTTAATTGTTTCTTGCATTCTGGACACATACTATTTTCAATAGCACCACACTTATAGTTATGCTCTACTGCTTTTGGTTTTGGATACTGAATGTTATGTTTTTTGCATTCCCATTGTTCTGTTGTAAGCATGTGATCAATGCAATAACTGGACTTACATTTTTCACATGTAAAATCGATTTTTTCAGACTCGCAAAAGAGACATTTCATGAAATTCACAGATTAATTAATTCATTTTTTCTTCTCTATAAATATTATAAAAATTTTAAATTAAAAAAGTTGAATAGACCAATATTAATTATCAATACAATACATATTTTCTTACTATATATAATCTTTAAACTTTTGTTTTTTAATATTATCTTTTAGATATATAAGGAATATTAAGATTTTCAATATTTTCAAATAGAATTTACAAAGTTTTAGATATTAGTTACAACCGCAAAAATATCAATTCTTAATATACTAAGGATTATAATAATACTATTAAAAATTAATATTACTAAAATTATAATTATAAAGACTCTTTTTCTATTTTTATCTTTCGGTTTAATAGCATTATAAGTACTATGTTTTGCAATTGCTAAAGGATATAAACCTATAAAAGTTCCTAAGGAAAAAAAGAAAACTGTTAATATACCTTCTATATACCCATAACTAAGAGAGTAAGTTAGGCACTGAGTATATATAAATAATTCAAAAATACAAGGGGGAAAACCTGCGAGAATCCCAAAAAGATAAGGTGTCCGATTTTTTTCCCAATTGAATTGTGATATATCCTCATGATATTTTGCTTTTGAATGAGGATTATAATCTCTTTGAGTCACGAATAATAATATAATAATTCCAGCAATAATCGATGAAAATGCTCCAATGAAATTAATTGCAAAACGATCTGGTATGAATCCTAAAAGTATTGGTATTAAACTAATTAAGATAGTAAAAAATGCGATTATTAAATTAGCAGACATTAGTCCAATTCCGTAAAGTGCTAGGATAAATAAACTCCTTTTTGGATTTTTACTAATCCCTGATGACCAAAAGAAAAAAATTGCCTTATCTTCACATGGAATAAATGTATGAAGGATGCCAATTATAAATGCTGGAAAAAAAATAATTAAATATTGCTGCATTTTTTTATATGGTGCATTCTGGTATTTAATTAATAAACATATCTCTTTAGTTTTAATATTTTTGATTCTTAAATATGGAAAAGGAAAGTTTGTTTTCATAGAAAGCTTTACCTATTATTACACCCTTGACACCAATTTCCTTTAAATCAAATAAATCCTTCTTATTTCTTACACCTCCCGCAGCGTATATCGGAATATCAACAGACTTTACCATTCTCTCAATATTTCTAAGATCTGGCCCTATAAATGCACCATCTGCCTCAATTGACGAAAAGAGAATATATCCCGCACCTAATTTTGCCATGCTCTTACTAAAAGTAAAAGGATCTTTATCTGTTTGTTCAGTCCATCCATGAATCGCAATTTTATCCTCTTTATAATCAATAGCAACGATAATGTGTTCTGAACCAACCTTTTCTGCTAAATTCTTGATAATTTCAGGATGTTTGATTGCCAATGTACCTATTATAACTCTATCAGCACCTAATTCAATTAATTCTAATGCTGCTTCAAGACTTCTTATACCTCCTCCTATTTGAACCTTTATTTTATCTGAAGCCTTAAATATCATTGTTTTTAGAATTTTCTTATTCTTATCCGATCCCCAAGCCCCATCTAAATCAACAAAATGCAGTCTTTTTGCATCTTGCTCCATCCAAAAATTTAGTGCATCAATTGGGTTTTCATAATATACTTTCTCAGTGCCCTTCCTTCCCTTAAATAACCGAACACATTTTCCTCCACTGATATCGATAGCAGGAATAATTTCCATTTTATTTCATCTTTTTAAAATCTTATTATTGTCTATTTTTGATTTAGAGAGATTATATCTACTTATTTCTGTGTAAGTTATTATAAGAAAAATTGTACTTGCAAAATTAAATGGAAAATATATAAGTGTTAGAAACCAGAGTCCCATAAAGGCTAAATCTAGAAATGTGAAGAAGAAAAAGGCTCGTTTAATAGGTAATATATGTTCTGATTGTCTTGGCAGATTAAAAATTATAATAATTAATAATGGTGTTAAATTTAAAAGATGATGATTCCAGGAATCATAATAAACTAATAACATTATCATTATACTAAATGTAAATCCATAAATAATTGTTTGCTCATCAAATCTTCCTATTATATAAATAATAAATCCTAATCCACCTACAATGGCAATAATTGTTATTAAGACATATAATTGATTAAATGGAATGTTAAAGATATAACAAAAATTTAAGATGTTCTTAGTAATACTAAATGAAAAATTTATTGTAAGAGGGTTACTTCCTGTAAAATTTGTGGCAAGAAATCCCTCAAGCAATAAAGGATATATAATAAATAGGATTATATTTAATGATATTGGAATCATAATTCCAATTAATCTTATAAAACTTTTTGAAAAGTCTATAGTTAATTTTTTATTGTTCATATCAAAATGAATTACCAATAAGAATGGTATTATAAAAAGTGCTGTTGGTTTAATGACAATACTAATCCCTATTAATAAACCACCAATTAATTGCCATTTTAGCTCTTCATGTTTTAATAGAATATAGAGAGTTGATAAAATAAAGAAAGTTATGAAGAGATTAATTTGACCTAGAATATAATTGAGCACGTGTGGAATTGACATTAAATAAATACTAATGTATAAAATTACTCTTTTATCATCTTGTTCATGCCCTTCTCCTCTAACAAGAATGATTATTTTATATAAAATAATACAAATCAATATGTTGAGAATCAAGTTTATAATGTGAAATATTATAAATCCTAGAGTAAAACCCATAAAGTAAAAAGGAATAAACATGATCGCTGAAAGTGGTAAATACCTAAAATCCCATATGTAATATTCTTGATTATACAAATTATTTATATCTTCTAATACTACACCTCCAGCTTCAAAAAATATTCGAAAATCGTTTTGTTCATAAAGATATATAAGAACAACGAATAATGTAATTATAAAATAACCCAGATGAATAAATATGGCATATCGAAAAATCTTATTCTCAGACCATATTTCAATAAATCTTTTTTTTATTTGAAGTAATCTTGATTTTAAGGTCATTAAGTACTACCAAAATTTATCTTACTATAAAATCTTTAAATCTAATTATTAAAATTAAATTTTTTAATTCAGTTAAAATTCCTATTTTTTTCTCTTCATTATTAATTCTTTTTTAAAAAAGCCAGAATTAATAATTTTTTCTTTTTCCTCTGTTAAATTTGTGTAGATTTTAAAAGGATTTGCTTTTTGAGTATTTTTTATTCTATTTTGTGTTAAATATATTGAATATTCTGAGATATCACAGCCTATCCATTTTCTATTTAATTTTTCTGCCATTAAAAGCGTCGTTCCTGAACCACAGAAAAAATCTGCGATTAAATCACCTTCATTACTTCCTAATTTTATAATCCGCTCAAGCAAATCATGATGCTTTTGAGTAGGAAAGCCAGTCCATTCTTTTGATGCGGGTTGCATGCATGGAATCTTCCAAACATCATCCATTTTTTTATCTGTTACTGTTCTATAAATAACATGTCCATTCTCATCTTTTAAATTCTTTAAAACCCCATTTACCATTGTTCTTCTTAATTGTTTGATAGGCTTTTTACGTGGGATTCTTAATTGATTGAATGTATAGTTATCGGTTTTAGAATATACTAAAATATCATCATGTGCCCTTGGTAGACTTTTTTTTCCTGCTGAATATTTATTATAATAATACCATATAATATTATTTACAAAACGATTTTGCCCAAAAATCTCGTCCAAAATAAGTCTTACATAATGACTCGCATGCCAATCTAAATGAATGAATAATATACCCTTTTTTGATAATAATTCATGAAATAAAATAATTCGATTATATAACATTTGCATGTATGAATCTAGATCTCCGTTCCAATGATCATTATAAGCGACTGCATCATAATCCTGATCTTTTTCCTTAATTTGGATATAATAATTCGACCCAGAATAGAAAGGAGGATCTATGTAAATTAAATCAATTCTTTCTTTAAAGTCATTTAATAAATAATATAAGACTTCTTGATTATCTGCCCAAAATAATTTATTAACCCAAGAGGAGTTAAAACTCCCTTCGGTCTTATTTTTTTCATGAGTATTGTTAATAGAATCAATTATTTTAAATTTATTATTAAAAAACTTCTTATATTTCTCGAAATCCTTCCTAAAACCTGATTTATTAACCCAATTTAATTTTACCATTCTTAATAATACTATATTCTAGCTCGTTCTTAAATTTTTTAAAAAAAGTTTCAAATCGTCAAATTTAAAAAATAATAATTTATTACAATTGTAATTAAATTAAATGATTATATATTGATGTATTTAAAATAATTAAGGCAATGCAGAATGGGATTTAAAGATTTAAAAAAGATAGGTAAAAAAGAAAATAGAATTTTTCTGATATTAATTATATGGCTTTTAATCGCTTTTACGTTTGTATCTTTTGATATTCCTGGAATTAATGAAATCCTTGATTTAATTGGTTTTATTTTATTTATTCCGCTTATAATAGTATGTATGGTCCTAGTTTTAATCGCAGTTTTTACAGATAAGGAAGTTAAAGAAATTACTCTAAAACAATATATCATTTATTTTATTATTGGTATTCTAATTATGATTATTTTCACAACTTTTAGTCTCATTTTAGGTTTAATTTTAATGATACTTGCTATTTTATCTTATGTCATGATAACTGCAATTTTTACTTTATATGGATGTTATAAAAAAGGAATAGAATGGGATGAAAAAATATATAATTGGCCTAGACCTATTAATTTCTTCGCAAGATGGATACAATTTTTTGGAGGGATAATAATTGCGATAATATTACTTTTAATTGCAGCGGGTGCTGGAACCATATGGGGTCTAGTTTCTAAAGATATAGCAAATTTTTATATCCTTATCCCTTGGCTGATAATCCTAGTTATTATTGTTTTAGCTATATTTGGATATTTATTTGTATTTCTGGCTAAATTAAATGCGTGGTTAGGGGTATTTTTTATTTGGGTTGCTCTATATACCTATTATTTAATGTTTAATGCTTTTTATAGTCTTTCTAAAAGTGATGGTACAGGTACAAGTAGTTTAGGTGGCGATTTTGCATTATATATACAAATTGGACTTTATATTTTTGATTTAATCCTGATTCTATCTACTATAGGAACCCTTGTAGGTGAAAGAACAGAAGTCATTGGTAAGACTTTACATATGAAATCTGATACTATTTTAATATGGTTAATATTCTCTAAAGCAGCTTATGAATTCGTAGAACTTATCCCCGGACTTAAAGTAGGTACATTTAAAGCAGTAGGTGTTTTTATACTTTTCTTACCATTAATTTTGATAACAGGTATTTACGGAATTTTTCATTATTTTAAAGTGAAAAAAGAAAGAAAAAAGAAAAAAAAGGAAAAAAAAGCAGAGAAGAAAGTCAGGAAAAAAAGTAAAAAATGTCCTCATTGTGAAGCATTAAATCAAAAGA
Source organism: Promethearchaeota archaeon (assembly GCA_016839905.1). The sequence continues at coordinate 15,576 of JAEOTJ010000249.1, forward strand.
ACGCTAAATTCTGTAAAGGATGTGGAGAAGATTTAAAAAAGAAATAATTTTTTATTAAAACAAGAATAAAGAGGTTAATAATATGGGAAAATTGGATATTTTTAAAAAACTCGGAGAAAAAGAAAATCGACTTATTTTAGTGTTGATAATTTGGCTTGGAATTGGAAATTTGGTCATACAAATCTTTCCAATAATTGGTATTATTATATATATACCTTTTCTTGCATTTTTGTTCTTTTTATACCTACTTACCCTAATATCTAAGAAAGAATTAAAAGATTATGCCTTATGGAAACTCGTTGTATTTTTCATTATATCTTTACCATTATTATTAATTCTTTCATTTGTTTTAGTTTTTTTATTTATCTTTGCACTTATATCTTATATCTTCTTCACTTCATGGTTCATCCTTTATGGAATTTACTTCATCTCGATTAATATAGATAGAAATCTATATAAATCTCATTATAACCAATCTTTAAGGGGTATTGAGTTTTTTGGAGGAGTTCTGATCTCCCTTTTATTAATTGCGGGTTTATTAACGGGAACCTTTCTATTCGTACGGATTTTTAAAACACACATTTTTCTCAGTTTCGTTTTCATTTCTGTTGGATTGACAATACTTTTATTCTCCTGTATCGGTATAATATATTTAATTAAAGGATCTTTCAACGCATGGCTTGGGATCTTTTTCATACTGGTTATTTTTTATACACTTTTTCTTACTTTAAAAGTCTTTCTTGGAATGAGGGACTCAGGTGGTGAGACAAGGATTAGTCTAATAATATTAGATATTCTCATTTTATTTTATTCAATTGCCACGATTTTAGGCTCCCAAGCGGAACTCCTCGCGGAAAAGCTTCGTTTTTTTACCGTAAGCAATATTTTAGTTTGGCTCATCTTTTCAAAAGTAGCATATGAATTCGCTTTAAATTTTCCTTATGACCTTTTGCTAGGATTACCTGTTCCTTATATAGAATATGTTGTTGAAGTAGGATCTACTCTAAATTTATGGAAAAATATTGCTGTTTTAGGATTTTTTATTTTATTATTATTTTTTATGGGAGGGTATGAAATAAGAAAATATAATCACCATCAAAAAAAGATGCAACAACAAGTTGATGGTAAGATAAAGGAAATTGAAGCCATTGACTCTAATCTATTGAGGACTCGTAGAATACAAAAGCTTTTTAGAACAGGAGATTTTCTAGAACTTGAAAAATATATTGACAAAGGAGCGAGAAAAGAACTAGAAGAAAGAGAAGCTCAAAAGGCAGCTGAAATGGAGGTTGAAAAGGAAGCTCAAAAGGAATTTGAAATAGAGGCCCAAAAGGAAGCTGAAATGGAAGTCCAAAAAGCGATTGAATTGGAGGCTGAAATGCAGCCGGAAAGGAAAGTTAAATTAGATGCAGATAAAGATAAAAAACAAAAGGATGTAAAAAAGAAATCTAAGAAAAAAAAGAAAGAAGAAAAAACAGAAGAAACAGAAAATATAGAAGCTCAAAAGGCGGCTGAAAGTGAAGCTCAAAAGGAACCTGGAAGTGAAGTTAAATTAGAAGAAGATAAAGATGAAAAAAAGGATGTAAAAAAGAAATCTAAGAAGAAAAAGAAAAAAGAAAAAGACATTAAAACAGAAGATACGGAAAACGTAGAAGAAATAGAGAGCGTAGAAGAAATAGAGAGCGTAGAAGAAACAGAGAACCTTGAAGAATAAGAGAAATTAATATAATAAATTAATGTAACTTTTTTTAAAAATTATAAAATCCTAAGAGATTAGTCATTTAATAATTAGGTTTATTAAGTATATTTTTTAGAGATATTTATCTTTACAATTTCTTAGAGGAAATAATATGAATAATTATGATGAAAATATCAGTAAGGAACTCTTTATTGAAAAATTTGAAAAGTTATCACTAAAAATAGAGCAGTTAACCGATGAAATCACGCAGCTAAAGAATAGGTTAGATAAGAGTAATAAAATGAATAGCACTTTTGGTCTTAAAGTTTTAAGAAATTCTCAGTCTCTTGAATTTGCAAAAGATGTTCTTGGTATTGGAAGTCCGACTAAACGCTATTTATTATCATTTAGAGCAGTATTAGAAGAGTGGAAAGGAAAAAAGAACGATTTTTTAATTACTATTAGGCAACAGGAAAAAGAAACACATCTAGACCTAAAATCTCTTGGAATAAGAATCCCCATTAATGATGTTAAAAATCTCCACATTCTATCTCGGGAAGTCATCTCATTATTATATGTCGCATGTAAATTGAAAGGAATAGAAATAACTGACTTGTTAAAAGAAATATTACAAGATGTAAATAAGAATGGAAGTAAAATGGTTCAAGAAATAAGACAGAAAATGATTTTTTAAAATCTATAAAAAATATATGTTATAAATTCTTTCTATCCTAGAACCATTATTGAAAGGTACATATATTTTAGTCATATCTTTGATAAATAATCTTTATATTAAAATTGGTACACTTGGCACCATTCAATTTAAAGAAGGTTATTATCTTTATATAGGCTCCGCAATGGGAACGAAAGGGCCCTCTACGTTAATTAATCGAGTAAAAAGACATATTTTACCTCAACAAAATAAAAAAATTCATTGGCATATAGATTATCTACTTGATAATAAAGATGTATCATTTGTTAAGATATATTTGATTCCTAGCGTGCTAAGATTAGAATGTATTATTGCTCAAGAATTGATTTTAGTTTCTGATGATATTATTAAGAATTTTGGTAGTTCTGATTGTGGTTGTAATAGCCATTTGCTATATTTTAAATCATTTAGCGGTTTAGAAGCATTAAAGATAATTAATCCATAAAATTATAAAAGAATTAAAAATGATATCTTAATTTAAATAATAATACAATTTAAAAATTAAAGGTAATTAGAAAATGGGAATGTTAGATGGAAAAGTTGCATTAATAACTGGTGCTGGTCGTGGATTAGGGCGTGAAGAAGCCTTAGCCATGGCAAGAGAAGGATGTAATCTAGTAATAAATGATCTAGGTGGTGGATTTGACGGCAGTGGGGCTGATACAAAAATCGCTGATGAAGTTGCAGAAGAATGTAAAAAAATTGGAGTTGAGGCAGTAGGAAACTATGATTCAGTTACAGACTTTAATAAAACAAAAGAAATGATTGATCAAGCGATTTCTGAATTTGGAAAATTAGATATTGTGGTAAATAATGCTGGAAACTTGAGGGATAGAATGATATATAATATGACTGAAAAAGAATGGGATTCTGTAATAGCAGTCCATTTGAAAGGAACATTTAACACTTGTAGGCATGCTGCTAAGTATTTTAGAGACCAATGTAAAGAAAATCCTAAACTTAGAAATTTTGGTAGAATTATAAACACAGCTTCAGATGCAGGATTATTAGGTAATTTAGGGCAAACTAATTATGGTGCGGCTAAGGCAGGGATCGCTGCTATAACGATTATTTTAGCGGGAGAATTAAAAAAATATGCGACCGTAAATTGTGTCGTTCCAATGGCACGCACTAGATTCACTACAGATGCCACTCCACAGTTTAAAGAGATCATGCATAAATTAGATGAATCAGGAATGGATGTATTTAATCCTTCAAATTTCTCTCCTTTAATTGTTTTTTTAGCATCTAATGAGGCTAGAAGGATTAATGGAGAAGTTTTTAGAGCGGTTGGTGATAAAGTTTGGATATATAGAGGGTGGCATACTGTTAATCGTATTGATAATGATGGGAAACCCTTCACACCTCAAATCTTAGCTGAACGTGTAAAATCAGAATTAATGAAAAGACTTCCAAAAAAACAAGATCTCGTGGGCGTTACAGCTGAATTAATTAAATTATAATTTCTTTTTCTTTTTCAAAAAACATTTATTTAAAATTATTATTTTCCAAGTAATAAATAATTTTAATTTTAATAAAAGAAAGAAAACTATATGAGTATTGAAATAAATATTGAAGATCTATTTCAAAAATGGAAGGAATTAAACGATAAAGTTGGAGTTTCTTTTGGAAGTTTTGATTTCGACTCTATTAAGGAAATAAGAAATAAACAGAGAGATGTAGAGGATAATATTTATTCTATCCTATTAAAAAATGCTCCAGAAAATATTAAAAAAATTCTACCTGATGAATGTGGAGAATTTGAAATAGGATTTAATACATCAGATAATATTTTTTATTTTCTAACATACGACCCAGAACAAGAAGCTGATGAAGAACCTGCTAGGATTATAGCTATAACTATAGATAAAACAAAAATCGTAAACAAAATCGAAGATTTTCAAGCAGAATAATTAGAAAAAATAGTTCTAATCTAAAAAAAAAAAAAATTTTATGTAATGATATTAATCATCCCCAAGCGGGATATTCTTACCTTTGGTAACTACTTTTTTCGCGACTTTCTTTACAATACTGCCGGGATCTGTTAAACCCTTAAGTGCTTCACCAGAAGCTTGAGCAGCTTCACCTAAAGCACCAATTCCAGTTCCCCCGCCCTGAATATTTGATATGATGACCCCTGCTGCAGGCGTTAAAGCTACTGTAGCAATGGTAGTTACTGCGGTTATAGCAACAACTTTAGCGATTTTAAGAGCTAGAGGATGTTCTGCTCCGTGTTCTTCTGATACATTATCTTTTATCGATTCTAGAGCTTTTTTAAGTCCTTTTTTAATTAAAATGTCTAAGGCTTCTTCTTTTTTATACTTTTTACCTTTATGATAAATGTCTTTTTTATAAACTGATTCTAAGAACTTTGTTAGAGATTTGAATTTTTCAACCTTTTTATATCCATTCCACTCATCATCTTTGAAATTAGTGAGAATATTAGCAGCGGGTTTTCCTTTATTCACAATGAAATGGTAAATATATGGCTCTTTTTTATCATCTTTATATACTGCCTCGTAAACATGATCTCCTAATTCTTTTTCTTGACCAATTAAAATCCTAAAATTAATCTGATTAGTTTTGCCTACTAATCCTTTAGAAAATTTTGCTAAAGCAATTTTTCCTTTCTTGGCTTTCTTTTCGCTTTCAAAAATCGTATCTGATCTCTTCTCTTCAAAGAAATCTTCTAATGAATCCCAAGCATCCTTAAATACTTTTTTCGCTTTATCAATCTCTTTACTACCCATAAAATACACTTCCTATATTAATTAAAATAAAAACTATCATATCGATTATGATACATTATATATATAAAATATTTATATTTATTTTAATGGTAAACATTCATAAATTTATAAAAATAATATTATTTTAAGAAGAATTTAAATATTTTTAGACTTAAATATTATAAAATCTTTCTAAATACATCTTTATATATCAGAAGAAGTGAGTGAAGAGTGAGTGAAGAAAAAGAAGATCCCGTTTTAGATATTTTAGAATCCTTAAAAGCAATTAAGGGAGTTCATGGTGCAGCCTTGACAGAAAAATTTGGGTTAATAAAAGGTAGTGCTTTACCAGGATGGGTTGATCCAGAAGCCGTAGCCGCTATGGTCACCTTGATTCTCAAAGCCTCTCAACGAGCCTCTAAAGAACTTGAACAAGGACGATTTGATAATGCTATAATAGGTTCAGAGAAAGGAAGAATATTATTTAATGAAATAAAGGGTAATATTCTTTGTATAATTACAACAAAAGAAGCTATTCCAGGAATCATTGAATTAAAACTTAATGCTGCTAGTAGAATGCTTCAAAATTTATTAATCTAATTTTATATTTATCTCTTTTTTACTTTTAATTACTATGAAAAACTTATTTATTATCAAGTTCATTTAATAATTTTTTAATAATTTCTCTTGTTTTTTCAGGATCGGCTTGACCCCTTGTTTTTGCCATTACTTTTCCAATTAAAGCTTCTATTGCTTTTTGATTTTTTCTGCAATCCTCAACGATTTTTGGATTTTCTTCAATAACTTCGTGACTTTTTTTTTTTAAAACATTTTCATCTGAAATCCTCTTTTTTCCCGATTCATTAATGATATTAGAAATTGATGTTCCTTGCATCATATCACCTATGAAATTTTTTGCGATATTTCCTGTAATTTTACCATCCTTAATATAATTGATTAGATCCACCAACTGTTTAGGATTAAGCTCAGTATCGGCTACATTTTTATTGTTTTCATTTAACCAACCAGAGATATCGTTCATAATCCAATTGCATAAGAGTTTATATTCCTCAGAAGTAAAAGAATTGTCCATTTTTATACATTCCTCAAAAAAATCAGCAATATTTTTATCTAAAACTAAGTTATCCGCATCAAATTCAGAGATCTTGTACTGTTTTTGAAACCTTTCTGTCCTCGCATAAGGCATTTCTGGTAGCTCTTCTTCTATTTTTTTGATAAAATCCCTATCAATTTCAATAGGAACTAAATCTTGTTCTGGAAAATAACGATAATCCTTTTCAAATTCCTTAGTCCTTAAGGGAATTGTAACTCTACCACCCCAATGACGTGTCTCTTGAATAACTTCCTTACCTCTCTTTAAAAGATTTTTTTGTCTTGAAATTTCCCATTTTAAAGCACTTTCTACTTCTTTAAAACTATTTATATTCTTTACTTCACTGCGAGGATGTCCCTTTATTGAGATGTTTGCATCTATTCGACAAGAACCCTCAAGATCTAAATCGGAGATTCCAGTATATCGAATAATTAACTTCAATTGATTAAGAAATTCCCTAGCTTCTTCAGGAGAATTCATCACAGGATCAGTAACAATTTCTATAAGGCTAACACCAGAACGATTATAATCGACCAATGTATAGGGGGAGGTAGCAATACTTCCTTTATGTACTAATCGTGCGGGGTCTTCCTCAAGATGGATTCTATTAAGTTGTAAATCTTTCTTTTTACCATTATTTTTAATTGTTATATGACCCCCATCTGCAAAGGCTTTTCCCCCTGCTTTATTATATTGTGATATTTGATATCCCTTAGGAAGGTCAGCATAAAAATAATTCTTTCGAAAGAACCAAAATGAATCATTAATATCACAACCTAAAGCTAACGCTAATCTTGTTGCAAATTCAATTACTTTCTTATTTGTAACTGGAAGAGAACCTGGGAGACCTAGACAGATCGGACATACATGCGTATTAGGTTCTTTTCCACGATAATCATTACTACAACTACAAAATAATTTTGTATTTAAGTTAGTAAGTTGAATATGAACTTCTAATCCAATAATTACGTTTTTATATATAATACTCAAATTAAGAGATCCCAGTTCTATTATATAATCATGAATAAATAAGATTAAATATCATTATTATTATTTATTTCTAAAATAATTATAGAGAAAAAAAAATCTGGATAATGGAAAAAATGGATACTCGTAAAATTATCATCAGCGGGTTAGATAATGCTGGAAAGACTTCAATATTAACCGCATTTGATAAAAGGTACGGTTTTGAAAAAGAAATAATGGAACTTCAACCTACAAAAAAGATCGAATATCATCACACTAAATTTCTGAATAAATCTATTAGTTTTTGGGATATGGGAGGCCAAGCGACCTATAGAAAAGAATATCAATCAGATCCAGATCGTTATTTTGATAATACAGACTTATTACTTTATATTATTGATATTCAAGACCATTCTCGGTTTGAAGCATCTCAAGAATATCTAAATGCACTTTTAGAATATTTTAAAAAAAATGAGATGGATGTTCCGGTAATTGTAGCGTTTCATAAATTTGACCCGGATTTAAAAGATGATGAGGGTATAATTGAAAATGCACAAAAATTAGCAGTAGATATTATTAAAATTGAGCAATTAAAAAAATTATTCATTCAAACCTCAATATATAACGTCTTGTCCATTGTTCAATTAATCTCATTAGCTTTTTCTGTTTTTGATAATCAACATTCTAAATTAGAAGAATTATTTGAAAAATATTTAAAAGATTTTGACTGCGACGCCCTCATTTTATTTGATGCGAATGGTGTGATTTTAAATGAACTTTACGTAAATCCCCTTGATCCCAAATTACACGAGAAACTCATTAATTCAATAAAAGAACACATCATTAAACTTAAAAAATTACAAGAAGAAAACTCTGAAATTTATTCCAATTTTGACCCTATTGATGAGGACATATTGTCGTATTTACATCAAATACGACTCAAAAATGATACATTTTATCTTTCCGTTGTCATTAAAAAGGTAGCTAAGCAAATTCTATTGAAAATATTTTCTAAATTTTTAAAGGAATTAAATAAAGTTTTAAATCCGATTTTATCTTAGATTACCTAATTTATTTTAATAGAGGCATTTTTCTAAATATATTTAATTCCTTTTCAAGCAGATAACCTATATTTAAAATTGTTTTCTCATCAAAATAATCGCCTATTATTTGAAAACCTATAGGAAGATCATTATTGTCAAATCCACATGGGATTGAAAGTCCGGGTAATCCCGCAAGATTTACTGGACAAGTTAAAACATCCATTAAATACATTTGTAATGGATCATCTACTAATTCTCCAATCTTAAAAGCAGTTGTAGGCATGGTAGGACACACAATTGCATCACATTGCTTAAATGCATCTTGAAAATCCTCTTTAATTAATGTTCTTACTTTTAATGCCTTGATATAAAACATGTCATAATATCCCGCTGACAGCGCATACGTCCCTAAGATTATCCGCCTTCTAACCTCAGGACCAAATTTTTCTCCTCGAGTCCGACTAAATACTTCAAAAACATCTCCCTTAACATCTTCAGTCATTTTTCCATATCTTAATCCATCATATCTCTCTAAATTTGAGCTTGCCTCACTCATCGCTATCAAATAATAAGTTGGTATAGTATATTCTAAATGTGGAAATGATAATTCAATTGTTTTAGCACCTAAATCCTCGAGTGTTTTAATTGCTTTATTAACTTGATCCTTTACAGAAGTTTGTAAGCCTTCTCCAAAAAATTCACTTGGAATGCCTAAAGTTTTGTTATCTATAGCTTTATCAAGTTCTTTTGTATATTCATCAATCTTAATATCTACTGATGTTGAGTCCAAAGGATCATACCCAGCGATTATTTCTAGCAATAAAGCAGAATCTCGTACGCATCTTGATAATGGTCCAATCTGATCTAATGAGTTTGCATAAGAGACCAAACCATATCTCGAGACCCTTCCATAGGTTGGCTTCAATCCAACAAC
>JAEOTJ010000250.1 GCA_016839905.1 Promethearchaeota archaeon
CAAGGAAAAATTGATGAAGCAACTGAGATATTAAATCTATTTTTAGACCATGATCCTGATAATTTCTTTATCTTAAAAATTATTGAAAAATGGTTAGACAATCCAAATTTAAAAAATCAATTATTAAAAATATTGGAATTAAAGAAAAATGCGAAAATATTAAAGATTTTTGCCAAAGCTCATGATAAAAAAGGTAACTATCAGAATTGTATCGAAATTTATAATCAAATATTAGAAAATAATCCAGATAATGCAGAAATCTGGTTTTTGCTTAGTAAAATGAATGTAAAGATAGGAGAGTGTGATCAAGCAATCAATTGTCTTTTGAATGCTTTTTTAAATAATTATTACAATTTAGAATCTTGGTATTTTCTTAAAAATATGTTAAAAAACCCATCTTTTATAAATATCTTTATTGAGCGATTAGAAAAATTAAAAAATACGAGTATTTGGTCTTATACAGCTAAGATCCTCAAGGAGAATAAAGAATACATGAGAGCAATTGATGCTTATGAACATATTCTTAAATTAGATCCAAATAATAAATATGCTAAACTTAGTTGTGCAAATATTTTGACCATTAAAAATAAAAAAGAAAAAATAATTCAACCAACTAAGTCATCTAGTCGTGGTACATCAATGGAAGGTGAGTTATACGACGTTTCACCGAAGAATCCATCTAAAAACGTGGTACTTGCAGATGACGCAATGTCATTACCCTTCTTGCAAAAATTAAGTAATGCAGGTGATAAATTAGCAAATGAGTCTTTGAAAAATAAAATAATAGAAAAATTCATGAACATTCCATTTCCTGAAAATTTATTTTTAATTAGTGAGCATTTTTTTAATCATTTATGCGATCGGGATATTGATGATCTCATTTATAAATTGGCCCATTATTCAGATGAGAAAAAAGCTTTAACAAATCTAAGTCTTATATATATTTATTATGATGAAAAAGGACAATCCTATAAAACCTACAAGATTAAATCTCATTTCTTAAAGAACAATACTATTACTACTAAATTTTGGAAACAGGTTAGCAAAACTTATGAATTAATGAATAAACCCGAAAAAGCAATGAAATATTATAAAAAAAAAACAATTGAAAATAGAAATTAATTACTTTCCTTATCTTATTCTAAATTTGATAGATAATATACTAAAATAAATAAATTTTTTAACCTATTAAAAAATGTTAGTATATTAGATTTTAAAAGGTGTGATTAAAAATAAAAATAATAAATGTAATTGGATATTCGGGAAGTGGGAAAACTACACTTATCTTAAATGCAATAAAACTATTAAAAGAGAAATTAAATTATAATGTAGCAGTTATTAAAAATATACATGAGCATGAGATTGATAGGAGGGGAAAGGATTCTTATGAATATACTGAAAAAGGTGCATATTTTTCAATTACTAAAAATGTGAATAACGAAACAACGATTTTTATTAAAAAAGAAATATCTATAGAAAAATTAATAAATTGGATCAAAAAAGGTCCTTATATAATCGATTTATTTCTTACAGAAGGCTTTAGAAAATTAGAATATCCAACTATTTTATGTTTAAAAGATATTAAAGAATTGGAGCCACAATTAACAAAGCAAGTTAAAATGATATCAGGGATAATCCTATCTAATAAGTCTGATAAATTATTTAAGACTAATATCCCAATGATTGAAATTCAAAAAGATTTAAAAAAATTTATAGAAATTTTTAATTTAAATTAAGGGAGTCCTTAAAAAATCTTGATTTTTTATTTTAATTCAGCCCATAATGGTGCTAAGTGTCGACATACAAATTCAAATTCCCTAATAATGCCTTGATCATCAACATTTTCCAACATTATTTCAATTAATTTTTCAGATACTTCATTTCTATTTGAAGGATCTTTAACCGATTTTTTAATTTCTTGAAAAAAATTGTCTAATGGTATGATAATTTCACTTAAAATCCAATCTTCGAAAAATATATCTTCTGATTTTGATACAAAATTAGTTTCAATTAATAATTTTAACAAACTTTCATCAGTATAAAAGCTTTTGTCCGGGATTCTAAAATTTTTAAGATAATTTTCTTGAATTTTTTCTTTATGGAGGCTAATCATGAATTCAGGCCAGATATCATCAGAAAAATTCATATCCTGAAATAAAAATAATTCTAGTACTCTTAGAGCGATATTTTTACCTTTATACCTCCCTCGAGGATCTATAAAATTTTTTGATGCCTCGTTGGGATTGGATCTAAGAAAAACATTATCTATTAATGTATATACCATTCGACACATGTGATCAACAATTAGATTAAAAGTAATGGGTTGGTTTTTTGGATCATCTTTTATTTTATGATTTTCATCATCAATTATCATAGAAATTCTTGTATTAAAACTATTTAAAAATGATTTAAAAAACTCATAATTAAGTTCTGAAAGTTCTTTCTTGAAGATTTTTTGGATAAATAAATCAACATTGTTAATATTTCTCAATATAACGAATAAATTTATAAAATTTTTAATATTATCAATGGAACTTGTATTAATTACTCGATTTTCCTCTAAATAATATTGATTTAATGCCGTTTTAAAAATACCAGGTAAATATAATAAATCACCAACTTCTAAAGCTTCAAGACCACTAAAAAAATAGTATCTCATGTATAATATAAATAGATTAAATTGAGCTTTGGGAGAGGGTAGATTATTTGCTTGAAATGTAGAATAAAGTGTAGATTTTTGGTCAAGAAAGTTGAAAATTCTTAATAAAGAATTCTTCATTTCTTCAGTATATTCTAAATTATTTAAGAATTCTTTTTTAATGATATCAGTTTTAGAAAAGAGAGAATCCTCTATACGTGAACAAATAAAATTAAGGAAATCCAGAAATGGAGTAAAATTTTTTACCAATCTACATTTCATGTAAAAATAATATAATAGGTCAATTAATTTTTCCTTAATTAATGGATATTCCTTTAAAGCGATTTCATATAATCTTTCTCTTCCCTTTAATAATCTTTTATATGATTTTTCAGGAATATTCTTGAATTGTTTTAAAAAATAAAATAATACCAAATTTAGGTAATTAAAGAAGATTTCTTCTTTATTATCTCTGATGACTATCATTAATTTTAAAAATTTATTTTTGTCTTCATAATTAATTACGCCTCCATCTTGAATAATATAGAAGGGTTCATTAATAGTTTCTTTTAAAACTTCTCCTAAATTTCTACATAAGGAAAAGAAATGCCCTATAAGTGGATTTAATCCAATATTAGCTTTTTCGTATAATTTTAACGTTTTATCAAAGAAATCTAATTCTTCTTCTGATAAGTTATATTTAAACTCAATAATTAAGTTGGTTTCGGAAATTTTTTCTTTACTTAATAAAACTAAAGAGTTATCATTTAAACCAAAAAAATTTTTTAGAAAAAATTTATAATAATCATAAAAATTATTATAAAAAAAGGTAGTATAAGTCTTTTTAATTATTCTATTTTCATTCAATTTTTTAAATTCATTCCACTTTGCTCCAATGTCTTCTTTAAATTCTTTTACAAGTCCATTTTTGCGGGAAACTAATATAGAATAAATATTTTTTAAATCTACTTTAAGATTATCCGATTTCTCTTTTATTTTTTTTCCTAAGAGATTTAAAATTTCATTTAATTCCTTATTTCCCAAGTTAATCCTGTATTTTCTTAATTAATAAAATAAAATAAAATATAACAACATTATACCCTTATAATTTATAAAAGAGAATTGAATATAATAAATCTTTTTAGTATAAAATATTAATAAAAGAACTATGGAAGAGAAATTTAAGATATTAAAAGAAAAGATTGAACACGTTCTAATTAGAACCATCAAGAGAGCAACCACTAATGCCCCAAAAGAATTAGTAGATATTTTAAAAAAGGTTTTAAAACAAGAAGACTCAAAATTAGCCATTGAACAATTAGAATTAATGCTAGAAAATTTTGAATATGGTGCCAAAAAGGGAATTCCAATTTGTCAAGATACAGGCATGTTAAATTTTTTTATAATTCTAGGAGATAGATTTCCAATTGTCTCAGATTTTAAATCTATCATTGAGAATGCGATTAGGAAAGCTACAAAAACAATTCCTTTACGAGGAAATAGTGTTGATCCCATTACAAATAAAAATCCTGAAAATAATTTAGGAATAAATTTACCTATTGTATATCTTAATATTTTAGAAAACTCTGACACCCTTAAAATAACAATTTTACCTAAAGGGGGAGGGGCTGAGAATATTTCTAAATTGATGATGTTAAACCCATCCAATGGTTTAGACTGTTTTCAAAATGAAATAATAAATGTTATTAAATTAGCTGGGGGAATGCCTTGTCCACCAATAATATTAGGAATTGGCTTGGGAGGAGATGCAACATCATGTATGAAACTTGCTAAAAAAGCCTTATTAAGACCTTTAAATCAACGCCATCCGAGAGAGGATGTTGCTAAACTTGAATTGGAATTATTAAATAATATAAATCAGTTAAACATTGGTATAATGGGATTAGGAGGGAAAGTTTCCTGTTTGGATGTTCATATTGAAATTGCTATGCGTCATCCTGCCTCGTTTCCAGTTGGCTTAATAGTTCAGTGTTATTCACATAGATGGTCATCATTTGAAATAAATAGCGAGGGAGATATAATAGATGAGATATGATTTTGATTTACCAGTACAAGACAATGATGTTAGGAAGTTAAAAATTAAGGATATCATATTTTTAAATGGTATTCTCATAACTGCTAGAGATCAAGCACATAAAAGGATTATGGAACTAATAAAAAGTAATAAATCTTTACCAGAAAGTTTGAATCAAATAAAGGGAAGCGCCATATATCATTGTGGTCCAATCGTTAAGGAAGAGAATGGAGAATATAGGATTATTTCAGGAGGCCCCACAACAAGTCAGAGAATGGATTTATTAGAAAATAAAGTTGTTAAACAACTTGGAATTAAATTTATAATTGGTAAAGGCGGTATGAAAAATCTGGATACAAAAGGAAATGAAGTAGTATACTTGAGTTATACTGGAGGGTGTGGTGCAATAATTAATCAAAAAATTGAAAATGTTAATCATGTTGAATGGAAGGATTTAGGCATGTGTGAGGCTATATGGTTTTTAAAAGTAAATCAGCTTGGACCTTTAATAGTTGCTCAAGATATACATGGTAATAGTTTATTTAAAAAATAGCATTTTGTATTTTTAGAATATTTTTGTTATTTCATCAATTTCAGAATATTCAAGTGATTTTATATTTCCTTTCTTATTCTTTATTTTTAATCCCTTCTCTTTTGATACAAACTTGCCTATTTTTTTTGTTTCAATTCCGTTTCTTCTTAATAATTCTATTAATTCATGAGAATGCTCATTGGCAATAGCGATTAACAGGGAACCCGAAGAAATCGTTGATAAAGGATTCAAGTTAAAGATTCTACTTAATTCCAATGGTTCAGGCAAGATGTTAATTTTTTTCTCATCAATAAACACACCAGTATTAGAAGCGATTACCATCTCAGCAATACCACAAAGCAAGCCTCCCTCGGTGGGGTCATGAAATGAGTTAATATTAAAGTTTTTATTCGCTAATAAGGCTTCTTTATGCACGCTTATGCCTGGATTGTAAAGATAATTCTTGCATTTCTCAATAAAATCTGAATTATATTCTTTTTCTATTAATAAATCCTCTTTTTCTCTCCCAATTATCGATGTTCCTTCTATAAATATTCCTTTTGTAAGAATGAGAGAATCCCCTGGTTTTGCTCCAGAAGTTACTACTAATTTTTCTTTTTCAACTTCACCTAATAAAGAACCAACTACTATTGGTCGTTCTAATCCCATTGTTACTTCAGTATGTCCTCCAATTACGATAATTCCCATAGATGTGCAGGTATCATGGATGGTTTTAAAGATATTTTCAATCAAATCTTCATTAGTGCTTTTCTCAGGTAATAGTATCGTAGATTGGAACCATTTTGGCTTTGCTCCAGTACAAACAACATCATTTACATTTACATTTACAACATAATACCCAATTTTCTCTGATGCAAAAGTTATTGGATCTGTTTTTGCTACTAAATATTTATCTCCAATATCAATGACAGCAGCATCCTCTCCGATTTTAGATCCTAATATTACTCGATTATCTTTAGGATCTAAATCTGAACCGAATTTTTTTAGCATTTTAGCTAAAATCTCATGTTTTAACTTACCTGTTAAAAATTTTTTCTCTTCCATTCCAATTCTCATTATATTATTATAGTAATAAGATTAAAATAGTATTCAAATTTATAATACTGATTTATATTTCGTAAAAAGATGAATTGAATTTGTTTTTAATGAATGTCTTTCTAAAAAGAAATTCAATAAAAGAATTTCTTAAAAATTAGAGTTTTTCATAACAAAATGGACATCTCGAAGAACTACC
>JAEOTJ010000251.1 GCA_016839905.1 Promethearchaeota archaeon
CAATTCTCTATTAAATCACTGATCTTTATGATAAAATGTATTAATTATATATATACTATAATGGTTGATTATATATGTTGAAAATTTTTTTTATAGATGATTTTTTTTTTTAAAAAATATTCTAATTTAAACTTTTTAACTTAGAAAATATAAGAGGTAATAAGAATGCATAAGAAAAAAGGATTTATTCTATTATTATTATTGATTTTAAATGTTTTCCTTCTAATAGCAATGGGTATCCCTTCTGAACAAGAAATAAGTAATGATTTCAATTATAATGATACAAAGGAGGGAATTGAGCGAGTAATGAATGAACCTAAATCATCTATAATTCCAACTTATCAATCTCGTACTGTAAGTGCTACAGGAGATCCAGCTTCTTCACGATATTTTTCTCATAATACTCCTACAGGAGAAGAAAGACTTCTTGTAGTTTTAGTCGGTATTAGAGGAGATAATACCGTCAGTTCTTGTACATATAATGGAATGGGATTAACATTTGCTATCCGTGCTGCCAGTGGGACTTCTAGTGGTCAATGTATGGAGCTGTGGTACATGGTAAATCCCCCTACTGGGAGTTATTATGTAAGTGTATCTTATCAAAGTAGTAATCCCACAGCGAGTTATGGCGCTGCGATGTCTTATAATGGAGTAAGTCAAGGTGGTCCAATAGGAGCAACTGCTGGCGATTATTCGAGTAGTGGCTCTGATCATTCAGTTTACATTACAACGACATCATATGATTCCATAATTGTTGGTGGATTGAACATCCATGGAGAGGATTCACTTTCACTTTCTGAAAATTCTGGTGTAAGACAACGATATGAAGATAAAACGGGTTCAAATGATGATGATGACATTTGTTACTGGGGGGGTGACAGGGATGCCGCCTCGACGCAACAATATGATTTTGGTGCACAGGGGTCCGTAAGTGATGAGCCTTGGGCGATAGTTTGTGCTGAATTTAAATACAAAGATGAAAGCCCTCCAACATCTTCAAATTTAATTGAAAGCGAGGATCCATTAGAATTGGGTGATACAGAAGTAATTTCAGTTGATGTTAATGATCCTTCTGGAGTTAACCAAGTAAAAATTGAATTTGAAGGTTCTAATCACTCAATGGTAAACATCGGTGGAGATACTTGGCAATATGACTCCTGGACGCCATCGAGTACGGGTAATTATCCCTATACGATATGGATGGAAGATAATTGGAACAACTGGGGGTCTACTAGCGGTTCAATCCAAGTACTTATTTTTCCACCCACGATTAATATCAATCAACCATCTACAGATGATGTATTTAGAAACGCCCCTGATTATTCTATTAGCCTTTCTGGAAACAATCTCGATGATTTATGGTATAATCTGAATGATGGTAGCAATATTACGATAGACAGTTCTGCAAGTGAGCAAACTTATAGTAATACAATTAGTTCAGCTCAATGGAATCCTCTATTAGATGGATACGTAACAATTAATTTTTATGCTGATAATACATATGGATATGAATCAAAAGAAAGTGTAACGATTATTAAAGATACCACTGCTCCTGTAGTAACAATTAATTCACCTGAAGAAGATCAAATATTTAAGGATAGACCTGCCTTTTCAATTACTATTGATGAGACTAATACATATATTATGAGATATAATGTTAATGGTGGTGATAACTTTACAATCACGCAAACTGATGGTTATATCAATTCCAATGAATGGAACATCCAGTCAGATGGAAATGTTATTCTTACTTTTTATGCAATTGATGCTGTTGGACATCAAGGATCTGACCAAGTAACTGTTGTTAAGGACTCTACAGGTCCTACAATTAATATTATTACTCCAGGATCCGGAACATCATATGAGTTCCCCCCTGAATATAATTTAGATATAACCGACGTTTACTCATCCATAAGTAATCGATATTATACTTTAAACGGTGGTAGCCAGATATCATGTGGGACCTCTGGTAGGATAGATGAAAATGCTTGGAATGCATTATCCCCAGGTTCTGTAACCATCACTTTTTATGCAGTAGATAGTGCGGGTAATGTAAATTCTGATTTTGTAATGATTAATAAAAATTCCACGATTAATATCAACCAACCAAATATAGATGATGTATTTAGAAACGCCCCCGATTATTCTGTTAGCCTTTCTGGAATCAATCTCAATGAATTTTGGTATAATCTAAATGATGGTAGCAATATTACGATAGATAGTTCTGCAAGTGAGCAAACTTATATTAATACAATTAGTTCAGCTCAATGGAATCCTCTACTAGATGGATATGTAACAATTAATTTTTATGCAACCAATACATTAGGAGATCAATCGAAAGAAAGTGTAACGGTTATTAAAGATACCACTGCTCCTGTAGTAACAATTAATTCACCTGATGAAGACCAAGTATTTAAGGATGGACCTGCCTTTTCAATTACTTATGATGAGACTAATATATATATTATGAGATATAATGTTAATGGTGGTGATAACTTTACATTCACGGGAAATGATACTATCGATTCTGATGAATGGAACAGCCAGTCCGAGGGTTTTGTTATTCTTACTTTTTATGTAATCGATGCTGTTGGAAATCAAGGATCTGACCAGGTAACTGTTATTAAGGACTCTACAGGTCCTGTAATTAATATTATTATTCCAGGATCCGGAACATCACATGAGTTCTCCCCTGAATATAATTTAGATATAACCGACGTTTACTCATCAATAAGTAATATATATTATACTTTAAATGGTGGTAGTCAGATATCATGTGGAACCTCTGGGAGGATAGATGAAAATGCTTGGAACGCATTACCCCTAGGTTCAGTTAATCTCACTTTTTATGCGATTGATAGTGCGGGTAATATAAATTCTGATTTTGTAATGATTAATAAAAATTCCACGATTAATATCAACCAACCATTTACAGATGATGTATTTAGAAACGCCCCCGATTATTCTGTTAGCCTTTCTGGAATCAATCTCAATGAATTTTGGTATAATCTGAATGATGGAAGCAATATTACGATAGACAGTTCTGCAACTGAACAAACTTATGTTAATACAATCAGCTCAGCTGAATGGAATTCTCTACCAGACGGATACGTAACAATTAATTTTTATGCTAATAATACATTAGGAGTTCAATCGAAAGCAAGTATAACGGTTATTAAAGACACCACTGATCCAAGTATTACAATTATTGATCCAAAAGAGAATAATATTTATTCAAGTGCTCCTTCATTCGAGATTAATCCCCAAGATGCTAATTTAGATGAGGTTTGGTATACTGTTGATAGCAGTCCAACACAATATAACATTACAGGATCCACCATCGGTACGATTGACTTGAATGCATGGGATTTACCGGATCAAGGATGGGTCACCATCACATTTTATGCGGACGACAAAGTAGGAAATCAAAAATCTGAATCTGTAAATGTCATTAAGGATAATACAGATCCTGAAATTAATATTATTACACCAGAATCTGGATCATCATATGATGACCCCCCTACGTATGAATTAAGCATTACTGACACCCATTCATCTATAGATGAGATATACTTTACTTTAAACGGTCAAGGTCATCATAAATGTGGATACTCAGGAACGATAGAAAAAAAAGATTGGAATACAATGAACGTAGGTCCAATAAACCTCACTTTTTATGCAGTAGATGCCGCGGGTAATAAAAATTCTGATTCTGTAATGATTAATAAAACTTTAAAAGATTTTTCAATTAATACCGATGAAACTTCAGAGATACTTGGTTTGGTTGGTCCGATTATTCTTTTTTTAATTATTGGTACAGTTTCTCTAGCTGTTGTAGTTGGAGTTGTTTCAGTTATAAAACGTAAAAAGTTAAAAGTAAATTATCTTCCAAAAAAGAAGAATATTGGGGGGTATAAATATCCTTCGACAACATCAGCATTTTCTTCAGAGGGTTTCCAACGTCAGGGTTCTTTTATTTCTCCAGATCGAAGTCAAATGGAACAATATAGGCCTTCACAATACCCCAGTTCACGAGAACTTTATGCTCATCAAGCACCACAACCTCGAATGGCACCTCCTCAAGTTCCACCATCATATAGAGCGGCTTCCCCTCAAGCTCCGCCACCATATAGGGCGACATCCCCTCAAGTTCCATCATCATATAGGGCAACACCCCCTCAAGTTCCATCATCATATAGAGCAACACCCCCTCAAGTTCCATCATCATATAGGGCAACACCCCCTCAAGTTCCATCATCATATAGGGCAACACCCCCTCAAGATCCACAAAAAGGATATGAAGATCCAATTGGCCGAGAGCAAATTCCTCAATTACAACAGATTATTTTTAATATTAAACAAGAGTTAAATCAGCTTGAAGTTGATTACGGTCTAGAGAGATTAGATTCTTCAGAATATTGGGAAAAAAGAAAGTACTTAGATGAAAAATTAAATGCCCTTGAACAGAAAATATATTTTTTAAGAAATAATTATTAAAAATATGTTGAGGATGTAAAAAAAGGCACTATTTCTAATTTTTATATATTTTTTTTAACTCATAATAAAAGACCTTTAATTAATTCTACAAAAAATTGATCATAATAAGTATATATTAGTATATTTTTTTTAAACCATAAGTTTTTTTTATATGTTATAATGGATAAAGTATAATGATTCAATCTAATAATTTGGATTATTTATTTCATATAATTGCTCCTTTTAATACAAAGATGGTTCTTGACCATTTAAACCTCATTGGAAAATATGAGAAATTGAGAAAATTACTCTATTCCAAGTTGAATGAGATTTATCCGAATCAAATTGTTATAGAAAAATTTAGTAAGGATGAGAATCCACGAGAGAGTATTAAGAATTGGTTATCTTCCGATGAAACTACAAATCAAGAGGATGATGATATTCGATTATTTAAAAGAACAGGTGAAAGTGGAGTTACTCAAAAGGATAAAAGCATTATAACGATTAAAATAAATGAAAAATATAATATGCTTCTAGATGACAAGGGAAAAGCAATATTTAGCACTCCTCCTACCATCTTGCTTGAAACAATGAGTTATCATGAATATGGAGTTGGTATGATTTATTGTAAACTTGATCTGAAATTCAAAAAAGAGTTTTTAACAATAAATGAAATAGAACCAAGAGAGATCATAAATTATATTCTTGATAAAACGGTAACCTGTCCTAAATTATTAAGTCATACAGAATCCATCGGAAAAAAGGTACATGAGAGCTATCTCAAGGTCGCAGAAAACCTTTCCATAAAAAAACCTGTAATCTCTTATGAAGACTTATTCTCATCTCAAAAATCATCAGTTCCTCTTTGGGGTCATATTGTCCTTGTTAAAAAATGTAGTGAGGAAATAAAAACCCAAATAATGAGTGAAGTAATCGCAATTAGCCATCCTGAAGGACCAATAAATTTTACTAAAGGTACTGAAGGATTTGTTCATATTGGTTGGGGTAATAGTTTATGGGCAAATTTAAGCGAGTCTGAATTAGATTTTGCGAAAGAAATCTTAAGATATTGTGAAATTGAATGGAGAACCCTTCAAGTTTTTAATGAAATCCTTTACAGGCGTATGAATCAATTTGCTTCATATCAGAAACTCCACAAAAAATTTGTAAAAGAAGCAATCGATTGGATAAATATTCTTAAGATGGAAATGGAATTATATTCCGTGAATAAATCTAATTATATACAAAATCTTGCCCCGTTTGCTCATTTTGTCTATAATGAGGTAATTATAAGTTGGCGGATTTCTCAAATGTCAGAATTTTATGATGATAAATTAGAAGTGTTTGAATATTTACATCAACAAGGAAGGGATAAGTTGAACGAACTAAGTGATTCAAGAATTAATAATATACTATTCATTTTCACTTGTCTTTCATTGGTTAGCACTTTTATAGATGGTTTGATGTTTGTATTTGCTGAAAATGTGGCAGAATTCATTGCTTTTAGGTTATTTCTCTTGATATTCCCTCCTGTAGCTTTCATAATTTTAATCTTGCTGATTTTTACAAGGTTGGGCAAACGTGGAAGAAATTAAGGATTTAATACAATGAGGTTGGAGATATAAAGATAACTATAAGTTTAATTTAATACAAACAAGTAAAATTATATAGATAAAAAATCTATATAAGGATAAGAAAAGAGGAAAAAAAATGAATCCTGTAGAAGTTTATGTTATAGCTAAAGATGCTGGTATTTTACTATATAAATATTCAATTGTTGATTTTGGGCAAACAGACAAGGATCAGTTAATATCCGGTTTTTTATCTGCTCTCAATAATTTTGTTAAAGAGTTGGATTTTCCCGCGGGAGTATCCCTAATTCGTTCTGGACATTTAGAAGCTCGATTCAGGCCCGGGGAGCATGTTTTTGCCGTATTAATTATAGATTATCAAATGCCTCTAGGAGCATCCACCGAACCCGTTCTCAGTGGTCTTGCGGAAGATATTGTTGTAAAATTTGAGGAAAAATATAAAAAACCACTGGAGGAACAAATAAAAAATCAGCAATTTGAACCAGACAACTTTAAAGACTTTTGGAATGATATCGATTTAATTATTGATCAATATGGTGAGCAATCCAATGAATTATATCAAAAATTGGTATTGATTGAGGCTCTCTATGCAAAAGTGCCACAAAAATGGTGCATTCCGATGATTGAGGAAGTTGGAGAGGGAAAAAGAGTCGATATCGTGAAAAATATCCCAAAAACATATCACAATAACTTAAAGAAAGCTATTAGGAAAGTAAATCTAAATAGCAAACCTGTGTGGGAAATCTTTGTTGTACCCTTGATTGATCCCACTTCATTATAGTTTTTTACTTTCTAAAAGAGTTAATTGAAGATTTATTATCATTATTATTTAAAAATAAAATATTAAAAATGATAAGTATTTATTAAAAGATAAAATAATAAAATTGAAAAGTTTCCAATTAGGAAGGATACTGATTTTATATGGATGATACTAATTTTACAATGGATTTAAAAAATAAAATGCTCTCAAAAATTTTATCAAAACAAAAAGAATTTGATGAAACTTTCTTAGATATGGAAAAGAATAAGGAAATTAGTAATAATATCTCCATTCTTGAAATGAGCATTAAAAAAGTAATAGAAACTCAAACTAAAGATTTAACCTTACAATATGAAGAAATATATGTTAAGGTTGCTGAAATTTTAAAACAACAAATGTTAAATTTAACAGAGCAATTTGAAAAAATTAATGGAAGAATTACTGAAATTGTTAATAAATTAACTTTAGAATTTACTTCGCGATTTGGGGATATTACAGATAAGATCTCTCAAACTAATACCGAACAAATTAAAGAACTAACTTCTCAGGTGCGAAATATTAAGGACACAATGTCTTTAAGTATAGAAAAATTGCAGTTAGGTGTACTTCAAAAGTCTGTAAGTAAAGTAATCGCAGATATTTTAAACTCATGGTTAATAAATGTACCTGCAAGTCTCCTTAGGCCTATTAGAGCAATTCAACAGACCTCTGATGATGATTTAAAACACACAGAAGAAACACTTAATGAATACTTTAATGAAATAAAGCAAACAAATCTTGATGGAATAGTAACTACATCTATCGATATTAATAAACAGTTAAAACTAGTCCAAGATCTTTCCAGAGAAGGTTTGGAAAAAATAACTGAAAAACTAAATACTCATCTTAATCAAGAACTAAAAATATCAATAGGAAAAACAATTAAAAGTATTAACGAACTCACGGCTTCTGCTGCAAGTTCAGGAGATAATGTAAAAGAAATTTTTTCAGAGATAAGTGATGATTTTATAACAATCCTTGAGAAACAAAAAGGTGATTTAGATACTTCAAGAGGAGAAGGAGAGAGGCTTCAGGAGGAGAAAATGAAGTTAGAAGAAGAAGCAAAGAGACTTGAAATGGAGAAAAAAGGATTAGAAATAGCTACAAGAAAATTAGCAGAAGCAAAGAATGAATTAGAGCAGGATAAAATGCAATTAGAAAAAGACAAACAAGAGAGAGATCAAACAATTGGTGCAATGACCGATGAACAAAGGAGATTACTTGACGAATATGAGAAACTTAAAGTGGAACTTCAAAAATTCGCAAGTGCCGCGGATGAGACAACACAATCAGAATATAATTTTAACCGAATAAAAGCATTATTGTCTATATATAGAGTTTTAATTGAGGAAATTTGGCAAGGTCATGCTGAATATAAGATATTATTAAACTTACACGGTAAGAAAGAATTTATGTCCAAAGAAGAGCTTAAAAAGGCTACAGGAGTCGGAGGCGCTTTTGTTTTAAAGGCATTAAATGAATTAAATAGGATAGGTCTATTAGAGTATGATATGAATACAGATATTGCAAAATTAAAAAAGAGATTATTCCCAAAATCAGATCTTGATTAAAATATAAATAAATTATCATCTATTTTACAATTTAATTATTAAAAAAAAAATTTTGATTTTTTTAGTAACAGATTATGGAAGAATCTCTTGAACAAAAAGCTGAGGCTATATTAAAAGAAAACGTGAAAAACATAGAATTAATCAGTTATTTTAAGAGATCAACGATTAAAACACCAATATTTTTAGGTGTCATCCAAAGGCAATATGCTGAAATAAAATCAATTTTAAAAAGGAGTTTAATTAAAGATTTAGATCCTATAAAGAGTTATATATTCAGTATTGATAAATTTGAAAATTTTTTTTATTCTAAATATCAAGAAAAAATTGATTTTTTAAAAAGTGAAATTTGGAGACGAAAAAGGAAGAAGGATGATCTCATAACGATGACAACAGAATTGGAGCCTGAGGAGGGAGCTGAGGAATTTGAACAGAAATTACAAGTATGTCTGGAATTTGCAAGAGAGACCATAGGAGATCTGGATAAAATGGAAGTAGAGAAAGAGGACTATAATAATATAATAGGGGAGTTACAGAAAAAAATGAAAGCAGACCCTTATTATAAGTTTTTATTATACTTACGAAATGATAAAGATATTATTTTTAATAAAAGAACTGAAGATAATGATGGAGTTATCCATAAAAAGATATTAAATTATTTAAATCATTGTAGTAAAGGTAAAGGATGGAGTTTATTTACTGAAATGAAGAAAAGAGGCTTTTTCAAAGAATACTCTCCCGCTAAGAATTATTATATTTCAAAATTAGGTTTATGGGTTGACTCTAAATTGAAGACTAAGAAATGGGCTAAGGATGAGGAGACATATCAGAAAAACCCTGAGGAGATCGCTCAAGAGGAAGAATATAATAAATTGAAAGAACTTTTTCAGTTTTAGGAAGAAAAATCTACTACTTTTAATAGATTACTAAATTTTTATAATACTGATTTAATGATTAGAAAACTGAAATATTTAAATTTTTAAAAACAATTTTAGAGTATTATGATTTCTTGGATTTTATTCATCATTTTAATTACATGGTGTTTATATAAACGGTTTAGTAAGGACATTAAAGTCGAAGGTCAACCACTTGGAATGCCTCGAGGAACAATTAGAGCGTTAATTACCATAATGATTGTCGCATTTCCATTTAATTATATCTTTTTTGGTGAGCAGATTCCTGGATTAATAACTAATGCGATTTTCATTTTGATTGCTTTTTACTTTCAATCAAGAAAAAGTAGAAAAGATAGACTAAAGCAAATTATTAAAGAAATAAAAAATCCTGAGAAAGCACAAGAAAAAGAAATACAACCACTCTATTTGCCAAAATTCTCTGTAA
Organism: Promethearchaeota archaeon; assembly: GCA_016839905.1. Next base: position 9,777 of record JAEOTJ010000251.1, read on the forward strand.
GATTTGTTTTATTAATATTAATAGCACTAATAGTGATTGGAACTATTATTAATCCAGATGTCACATTTGAAACGACGAATACAATGGCAGATCTCTTAGTGATTATTTCTTTATTCTTTATAGGCGCTTTTTTAAAAGGATTTGGTTCAGCCAAAGAAAAAAAGAGGGTTCATCAACAAATAATGAATATAGACCACCAGAATCTTTCTAAGTATGAAATCATTGAAAAAGTAATGGACCAAACTCCTAGTTGGTGGAAGCAAAAAGGTAAAAATCTTCTTTCTCTAATTATTTTATGCGCTGTAATTGTAGCATTAGCATGCTATACAATAAACGTGGATTACATCATATTATCATTACCTTTTTATGTCATTTCACTTCGGGGTTCATTATTACTACTCATTAACGTATATTATGGTTTCAGGGATTAATTCAAACTTAAACTTTTTTTTTTTTTTCTAAATTAATAAAAAACTAATTTACAGAAAATTGTCGGACTATTTTCATATTTATAATTTAATTTATTCTTCGTTCATATTACATTGGTGTCTTGAAAAATGTATGATATATTAAAGAACTACAATAATAAAAAATATTCAGGAATGCGAATTGGTGATTCACATTCATGGGATTATAATAATGGTAAATGGAATGAAATTAAAACCGCTCCAGATAGATGGAAAATCAAGTTTGATTGTTTAAAGACTCGAGTTAGATCTGCTCCAAATAATTCAGGAGCGAGCATCCAATCTAAATTTCATTGGTATATTATAGCAGATCAAATAGCTACAAAAGTAGATAATAATTCTTACCAAACATCCATGAAAGGAGTTAAATTCAAGATTGGTCATAAACGTCCTCATTGGCGAACATTCAGTTATAATTATCCTGAACAGCTCTCATATAAGGAAAATGTAATAAAAATATTAGAAAACATCCTTGAAAAGCTAAAAACAGATAAATGAACTACGATGGATATTAAAGATTTAAATTTCGTATTCTTTTCCAATAATTATATCTTTTTCCATATTATCTACCGTAAATGATTCAGGATGTTCAGTATGGATGGGAAAGACTTTTTTTGGATTGATATTATTAATCATATCTAAGATTTCCTTTCCAGAAGCATGTCCCGATGCGTGAATCCCAGTTATCAGGTTTAATTTATATCTTTTCATCCAATTCTTTAAGACCTTTTCTTCAATGAGACCCTCCTCATCAAAGGGTTCCGTTTTTAAATTGAAATAATAACTATTCTCTGGAGGTTTAATGTCAATTAATTGGCTTAGACTGTAAAATTCTAAATGAAGAATGTATTTTTCAGGATTATCATGGATATCATATGCAGTTACAAAGATTTCTTTACCATATTCCGTTGAATATAATAATGGCGTCACATCCAAACCTCTCGTCCATTTTAGATCAAAGGAAATAATATTTTTAGCATAGGAATAATCCGCATCAGAGTATAACATGCTGGTTTTCCGTGGTTTGTAGATTTTTATCTTATCATCTTTTAAGATATCCTTTATTCCAAGAGAATCATTATCTCGAAAATGATGCAACACATAAGCCAATTTTGGATGAACTACTAAAATCCTTCCAATTTCCTCCGCTATTTTTAATACCGTTAAAAATCGAGAGATGCTTTTCCATGGGAAACTTGTAAAAATCATTTTCTCATTAAGATTTTTATCAGATGCTAATTTTTCCGAAACCTTCTTGTAGACACCAGCTTCACTTAATCCTATCTCCTGACCTATCCGCGTTCCTTCAGAGATTAATACATCTACCGGAGCAGAACTGATAGTTTTAACAAAATTCTCTGATTTGATTTTTTCAAAATCGTGCCCGTGAAATCTAATGTCGCCTGTATATACTACGACTTTTTCATCTGGAGTTTTTATCTTAAATGCCATTGCACCTGGAACAGAATGATCCACGAGATAACCCGTCAATTCAAAACCCGAAATTTCAAAAGCTACATTATTTTCTGGGATAATATATTCCCTTTCCTTAAACACTTTTTTTTTTCCAACTGCATTAGGAAAATAACTGGCACTAGTTAGTTCTTTTCTTACGGAATAATCATAATTTAAGAAATCATAATTAGTCAAATCTGAGATAATTTCTAAGAAATCCTTAGTTACTTGAGAACATATAACTGGAATTTCTGCCGGCATGAAGATTAAATTTCTTATATGGTCTAAATGTAAATGTGATAATATTAATGCGTTTATATAGGGATGTCCAGTTCGTTCAAGATAAGATTCGTAACTTTCTAAGTCTGAAGATAACATGTAATGTGCCCTTTTATCGACATCATCTATACACTCATCTACAAGTTTTTCCTTTCCATAGAGACCTCCTATTTTTGGAACTAAATCAAGCTCAAGTAAATCCCTTAACCCATTCCCCATCCGTCCGGATAAAAAATCCTTATAATAATTACCCTCTGTAGAAAAGCACATTCCATTATCGATCATTATTCTTGATTCTTTTTCCTCAATGACAATACAGTTACCCCCGATAGTACGTACTCCTCCAAAAAAAAATAACTTAGCCATAATAATCTCACGCTCTTTTTAAGATAACAATATATTATTTAATTATAAATA
>JAEOTJ010000252.1 GCA_016839905.1 Promethearchaeota archaeon
GACATTGCTGTGACATAGACTACATCACTTGATGAATAGCTAGCGTAAACTGTATTCGACCCGGTTGGGGGATTTATCATGTACCACAACTCAACGCAGGTGTAATCATTATCATAAACTCTAGCTTGTCTAACAAAGGTTAAACCCGTTCCATCATAAGTAACAGAGCTAACGGAACAATCTCCTTCAAGACCTATAATGACAACAAGAAGCCTATCATTTCCCGAGGGAGTATTATGGCTAAAGCTACGTGAACTACTAGATGATGAATAAAAAGTATAAGTACGAGATTGAAATGTAGGGTAACTTCCACTAATTACTTGGATAATACCGCTAGTAGAACTCCAAATGTTGTTATTATCTTCCATCCATATCGTATAGGGTTTATTGCCCGTAGTAGAAGGCGTCCAAGAGTCATATTCCCACGTATTTCCCCCAGTGTTCGTCATGGAATGGTTAGAGCCTCCAAATTCCAACCGCACCTGATTAACCCCGGAATCATCAAAGACATCAATTGTTATTGTTTCAGTGTTTCCTAATACTAATGGATTTGAGCTTTCTACTAAATTAGAAAAGGTTGGACCTATAAAGTCTTTCCAGACAGTCACATTTGCAGAATGAACCTCTCCTGATGAATCATTTGCATAAAATTTAATTGTAACAGTTCCATTTCCAAGTTTATCCCATTCTGATTGATTTATAGTTCCATTTTGTGTAAAAATGATGTTTGTAATCCCATTATCCAAGCTATACCACATGGTATCAAGATTTACAATATACAGTCTGACATCATAGCTTGGAGCTGTTGTATTACACAATTGATCTGGACTTGGTGAAAATATGGATATATAAACAAAATATACTTGGATTGAACCACTAGTAGAATTCCAGTTGTTGTTATTATCTTCCATCCATATCGTATAGGGATAAGTGCCCGCACTTGAGGGCGTCCAAGAATCATATTCCCACGTGTTTCCATAAATGTTCGTCATGGAATGGTTAGAACCTTCAAATTCAATAGATACATTGTTAACCCCTGAATAATCAGTGACATTAATTGAAATTACTTCTGTATACCCCAATTCTAATGGATCCTCACTTTCAATTAGATTAGAATATTTAGGGGGCTTAGTATCAATTACTTGGATTGAACCGCTAGTGGAATTCCAATTGCCTCTATTGTCTTCCATCCATATCGTATAGGATTTACTACCGGTGCTTGAGGGCGTCCAAGCGTCATATTCATATGTATCTCCACCAGTATTCGTCATCGAATGGTTCGATCCTTCAAATTCAATTTTTACCTGGTTAATTCCGTTCAGATCAGTAACATCAATCGAAATTTCTTCTGTATCCCCCAATTCTAATGGATCCTCACTTTCAATTAGATTCGAATACTCGGGGGGAGTGGTATCAGAGAGTTTAAATTCAGCGCAAACAATCGCCCACCAATCATTATTACTTGCCGTCGCGCTAAAAGTATATTGTTGGGTTGTTTGTGCATAACTATCGCCCCCCCAACAACCTAAGTCACTTACTCCAGATCCTCCTCCTGTTTCAAAATCGTACCGTTCGTTTTCTCCACTACCTGGAGAAAATGGAGATGTATCGTCCCCTCTCTGTGCCACGCCTCCAATAATTGTAGAATAAACTGAAGTCGTTGTAATAGAATCAGAAGGAAAGTAACTATCCCCAGAAGCTCCTACATGGGCTCCTAATGGATCATTTTGATCTACTCCATTATACGACATTGCTGTGATATAGACTACATCACTTGATGAATAGTAGGCTTGAACTGTATTCGATCCGGTTGGGGGATTTACCATGTACCACAACTCAACGGAGGTTTCATCATTCGTCCCACCTGTAGCACGTCTAACCTTGGTTAAATCATCTCCGTCATAAGTAACAGAACTAGCGGAATCATCTCCCTCAAGACCTATAATGACAACAAGAAGCCTTTCATTTCCCGAGGGAGTATTATGGCTAAAGCTACGTGAAGTACTAGAAGATGAATAATAAGTATAAGTACGAGATTGAAATGTGGGGTAATCAGATGATTTAGGTTCATCCATTACTTGTTCGGACTCCTCGTTAGCATTATATTCATTGAAATCCTCCCTTACTTCTTGTACTGAAGGAATAGATAGTATTATTAAAAAGAAAACATTCAAAATCGTGAGATATAAAATCCTTTTATTTTTTTTATACATTTTTCTTAACTCCTGTTTTTTTTTGAAAATTTGATTATATAAATATATTCTTTTAAGTTCTATTTTTATTCTTATTAAAATATTAGGGAAATAACCTTGATTAAAAAGAAAACCAATTATTGATTTAAAATATTGTACTAAAGATCATCTAATGACTCTTATATATATATTTAATCATGTCAACTAATATATTACAAAAATTGTTAAAAAAAAAAAAACATTATTTTTTTCTATATTGAATTAAACATCCTAATTTATCAAAAATCGTTACTAAATACAGGAATGCGGGCAGAGAAAAGGAGATTTATAAAATTCAATGGTGAAAATAAATTGGATTAAAAAAGTAAATTAGATTATTTTAGAAAAAGTTTTAAAAACCACAAAAAAATAATTTTAGAATTATAGAATTAAATAAATTACTTTTACTTCTTGGTTATTGTAGAAAATAATTGTAAGAGAAAAAAATTTTAATTTAAAATGATAAAACAAAAAATTTTTAGTCATTATTATTTTTCTTAAATATTACAAAATCATATAAAAAAGGGCCTGTAGATTAGTGGAAGATCGCATGGTTCGCATCCATGAGGCCACGGGTTCGATTCCCGTCAGGTCCATTATTCATGCATTTTAAATATTAAATTTAAATTTAATTTGAATAAATTTATCTATCATTGTATATTTTTATGATTAATAAACCTTCTAAATGGAGTAATAATAATTGAAATGACACAAGAAAGCACTTATCCAAAGCGATTCAAATTTATTGAAGTCCAGAATAAGTGGATTAAATACTGGTACGATGAAAAAATCCATACCTTTGACATCAATCAAGGCGGGCAAATATTTTCAATCGACACACCGCCGCCTTTTGTGAGCGGTACTTTACATTTAGGGCACATCTTGAACCATTCTTGGATAGATTTTGTCGCAAGATATCATAGAATGAAGGGATTTAATGTATTTTTTCCGCAAGGCTTTGACTGCCATGGGCTTCCCGTGGAGTTAGCTGTAGAAAAGAAATATGGTATTTCACAACATAAAAGGGAGGAGTTCTTGGCTAAATGCATTGAATGGGTTGAACAAAATATTAAAAATATGACCAAGCAATTTGACCAGATAGGATATGCTACAGACTGGGGTTATACTTATCGCACCATGAACGATGATTATAAATATAAAATTCAATGGTCTCTTTTGTATTTTTATGAGAAAGGTTGGTTATACAGAGAAAAATTTCCCACCCACTTTTGCGTTAATTGTGAAACTTCAGTTGCCAAGGCCGAAGTTGGATATGATGAAGAACCGGGAAAACTATGGTATTTAAAATTGCCCGTTGTTGGGCGAGAAAATGAATATATTACTATAGCTACGACTCGACCAGAATATATGGAGGCATGTGTTGGAGTTTTTATCCATCCTAATGATGAAAGATATTATCATCTTTCTGCTGCGGAGGTGGAAATCCCATTCACAGATCGGACAGTTCGTATTGAAATGGATAGGAATGTTGATATGAATTTTGGAACGGGTATTGTTTATTGTTGTACCTATGGAGATGAATTGGATATTAAATGGAAGTTAAATTATGGTCTTGATGAGATCCAGATCTTTACTGAAAATGGCCACATGAATGATAATTCCAAATATGAGGGCTTAACGATCTTGGAAGCTCGAGAGCAAATTCTAAAAGATCTTGATGAGGGAGGATTTATTGAAAAGATTAACGATTATGAACATAGAATCGTGATTCATTCCGAGAGGTCTTCTTGCAGGAAACCAATTGAATACTTGCCAGTGTATCAATGGTTCGTTAAAGTGAAGGATTTTACGGATGAAATCATCGAGTCTGGAGAGAATATGGATTGGTTTCCTGAAAAGCACAAACAGCGGTTAATTGATTGGTGTAAGGGGTTAGATTGGAATTGGGTTATATCAAGACAGCGAGTTTTTGGAACACCAATTCCATTTTGGTATTGTAAAGATTGCGAAGAAATTATTCCACCTAAGGTTGAAGATTTACCATTAGATCCGGTTAAAGCACCTCCGCCTGTGAATGAATGTCCTAAATGCAAAAGTAAAAATTTAGTAGGTGAAAAGGATGTCTGTGATTGCTGGATTGATTCAAGCATTACGCCATTAGCTATAGCCAAATGGCTTGAGGACGACGATTTTTTCGAAAAGATATACATGAAGGCAAAGGTTCATCGCCCTCAAGGATATGAGATAATTCGTACTTGGCTATTTTACACCTTATTTCGATGTAAAAAGTTGACTGGAAAAGCTCCTTTTCATGAAGTCATGATAAATGGAATGGTTGCAGGTCCAGATGGTAGAAAAATGTCAAAGAGTTTTGGAAACATAGTCTCTCCCGATGAAATAATGCCAGAATTTGGGGCTGATGCGATAAGACAATGGGCCGCCTTAGGATCTTTAGGTGATGATTATCCGTTTGAATATACTTGGATTGACATTCATACAAAACAACCTTTATCAGATGATTTAATTAAGAAAGAAATAGATAAATTATCAGAAAGTAAATTTAATAAAAAATATCGTAGGAGGTTTGAACAATTAATAGGTGCCTCAAGATTCATTACAAAAATATGGAATGCTTACCGGTTTTTAAATCTGAACTTGAATAAAATTGAAATCCTTGACATTAATATTAATGAATTATCCCCCATTGACAATTATTTCTTTTCAGAATTTAATGAAAAATTGGAAAAAATAACAAAATACTTTGATGGGTATAATTGGCATGAAGCTTTTGTAATTTTAAGGCCTTTCTTTTGGAATGAGATATGTGATAATTATATTGAAGCTATAAAATGTAGATTTTATTCTGAAGATAAAAATATAAGAGAGAATGCCATGAAAAATGCTTTAAATCTATTTTATAAGGTTTTAAAGCTCATGGCAATAATCATGCCTTTTATAACCGAAGAAATATATTTTATTATTTACAAGAGGTTTTTTAATAAGAAATCAATTCATTTAGAGAAATGGCCAACACCTTATAAGAATTTATCTGAAGACTTTATAGTAAAGGGAAGACTTGGAATTGAAATAATAAAATATCTAAGAAATATTAAATCAGAATTACAAGTTGCGTTAAATAAAGATGTGTTAAAAGTTATTATTTTAACAGATAAGAATCTCTTAAAAAATGTGGAGAAATGTCATGAAGACATAAAAAATACAATTAGAATCAATAATCTGGAGATTCTTGAGAAGAATCAGGAAGACTATATTAAAGAAACACCAAGTATAAAGAAAAATTTTGAAAAATTGAATATTATAATTTATTTTTTTCAATAAAATTTATTTTATTTAAAACGAAAAAAAGCTCATTCTCCATCTAAGCCCAGCTGGGCAATCATAGTTCGCTTCATTTCTTCTTTATCTTTAGGTAAACCAAACATTTCCGCGTATTTATCGGTGGTGGATAATTCATGGGACCTTCCTTTTTTTTTAGCTTCTATTAAGGCGTTTTCCAACAGGTATTTTACATGTTCATAAGCTCCGCTACCTCTTAATTTGATAACCATTGATTTCATTATTGGTTGTTTTAATGCGATTATTGTCAAAGTTCTCAGGTATTTCTCTGCTATTGCTCCTCCTTTAGCAAACTTGGATACTTTTTCAGTATATTCGGGCTTGATTTGCATTTGATAACGATCACCCATTTGAGCGATGACAAGAGCCGTTGATCTATCTAGGTAATCAAAAGCCAGTTCATTAATTAATTCTTCAGCTTCTTTTTTACGGATTTCTAATTTTGTAGATAAATCTTCAATACTTAAGGGTTTTCCGGCAGCATAGAGGGCGGCTTCTATTTCATTCCGGTGGAAATCTCTTATCTGTCTCTCCTCTCTTGCTAGTTTTTCTTCCTCAGATTCTTCAATAACTTCTGTATCTTCGGCTACTATTGATTCTTCTTGAGAAAGTCCATTTTCTTGTGGCTGAGTTTCTCCATTAACTACAGCTTCACCATCAGTTTCTATGGGTCTCTCTTCAGAGATTTCTTCAGGACTTACTTCAATGCTCTCAATATCATCCTCTTTTATATCTTCTTCAGAGATTTCTTCAGGACTTACTTCAATGCTCTCAATATCATCCTCTTTTATATCTTCTTCAGGAATTTCTTCAGAACTTACTTCAGTGCTCTCAATATCGTCTTCTTTTATATCTTCTTCTGATATTTCATCTATTTCTTCGCTAACTTCTTCTTCTTGGTCTTCCTCAGAAGTTTCTTCAGAAGTTTCTTCCAAGATTTCCTCATTATTTTCTTCAGAAGTTTCTTCCAAGATTTCCTCGTTATTTTCTTCAGAATTATTATCTAGGTTACTCATTTTCAAATCAAATCTTTTAATTATTTTTATAATTATTTGAGTGTTATTAAGATATCTTTAAAATCTTTATCTTGAAATATAGATACTTCAGTTTGAGTTTTTCCAGTACCACTTGCTCCTGCAGTAGATAAGAACATTAATGCAAGGAACATTCTTACAAGTGCAAATCTTCTACCTAAGCTGCTTTTCTCATCGGTTTTTATGAGTTCCATTAAATCAAAGAAGCTAGTTTCTGTTTTATTGTTTAAATTTATTGATGCTTTAATTCTTTTGAGCCAGCCATCGTGTAATTCATCAACAGTTAGTTCTGAACCACTAATGTGTTTAAGTAATTCTTTAGGTAATTTTGCTTTAGATTTCATTTGTTTTTTCTTATTTTTAAGTTCATCTCTCCTCTCTCTCCTTCTTTTAAGTTTTTCTTTTTTCTGCATTGTTTCTATGATTGCTGCCCTCATTGCACCAAATAATTCATCTTTAGTGGCAATTTGCATTTTAGGCTGAATAGGTTGGGGTAATGCTTTGGGAATGGTTCTGGCGTGTCTTTCTCGTAATTTTTGAAGTTCTTGAGTTTTTTGAATTTGTTCTTCTTCTTTAATTATGCTAGAAATTTTATAATGATGTAAACTGGCGGCGGTTTTGAGAGCTATTCCTGAAATTTTATAATTTATTAAATCTTCTTTAAGCATTTTACTAAAAAATGTGTCTACAAGAGAAGATAAATCATAAAATGCTGCTTTTGAATCTTTAGCCAATTCAGTATCTAATAAAACTCGAAATTCTGGTTTTTGCCAGAATTTTGTTTCGATTTTATCTTTATATAAAAGAGCAGGATCATCAGCATCATCAAAACCAGCTATCATTTCTTCTTCTAATTCTTCTTCCTTCTCAATTTCCTCTTCAACTCCCCCCTCAACTTCCACCTTTATTTCTTCTTTGTCTTCTTCTTGTTTTTCAGCTTTATCTCCTTGCGATGTAAATTCTTGAACTACCTTAACAATATCAGCCTTTCTTGCCTTAGAAGGTATTTTGATATCATTTTCTTTGCAAAACTCCCTAAGTTGTTTCACAGTCCATTTATTGTAATCTATATCAGACATTTTCTATTTTTATAGATTTCTTTTTTAATTAATTTTCTTCAACTTTTATATCTTCGAGATCAAGTAAATCTTTTGCTTCTTTCTCTAAATCGACACTGAATATATCCGTGATTCCACTTTGTTGCATTGCTACTCCATAAATCCTATCCGCATTAACAATGTTTTCTTCCCTATGGCTGATGACCAAGAACTGAGCTTGAGTAGCAAATTCTTTTACTACCATACTTACTCGATGCACATTAGGTCCATCGAGTGCGGCATCAATCTCATCCATAACATAAAATGGGGCGGGATAAAACTCTTGGACGGCGAATATGAAAGATAGAGCCACCAAGGTTTTCTCACCGCCACTTAAAATCTCCAGGGACGAGATTTTCTTTCCACGAGGCCTAGCCTCTATTGTAATTCCGCCCTCGAAGGGTTTGTCAGGCCTATCGAGGATCATCTTAGCAGAGCCTCCTGGTGAGAGCTTCTGGAAGACTCTACTAAACTCTCTATTTATTTCATGATAGGCTTTCATGAAAGTCCTCGTCTTTTCGAGTTCTATTTTCTCTATGGCATCCATTATCGCCTTTCGCTCACGTTGAATTGCTTGTCTTCGCATATCAATTTCATCAAACCTTTCTTTAACTATATCATATTCTTCAATAGCTTTTAAATTAACTGGTTCAAGAGCTTTTTTCTTTTTTGAAGCAACCTCCATATCAGATTGTAATCCTTCTTCAGACAACTCATCGGTGACGGGTGGTAAAGTGCCGTAATCTTTTGATCTCTGATAAAGTGTTTCAATTTGATCCATACAAATGATCTTTTTAGACTCAAAATTATTCTCTTTAGAATTTTCCATTGAAAGATCAGATTTTAAATCTGTAAGAATTTTCTGAAAATGCTTTTGTTTATTCCACGACTCGTTTTTATCTTGCGTTAATTGGTCAATTTCCTCTTGTTTAGCATCCTTTTTATCATTTTCAGTTTTTATATCTTCTTCAACTTTTTCAATTTCTTCCACGATGGTTTCTACTTGCTTTTCAGTATCCTTAATGTCTTCTCCTAGAGCAAATATTTGTTGTTCTCTTTCTTTATTTTTATTGAGTTCATTTAATTTTCCTTGAGTTTTTTGGAGTGATTTATTCTGTTTATTCAAGTTTTTTTGTGCCGCTTTTTGCTCTTCTACCTCTTTGGTCTTTTCCTCTCTTAAGGAATCTATTTTTTTTTGAACCTCATCAACACTTTTTTGAATTTCTTCAACTTGAGAATTGAATTCTTCAATTTCTTTTGTGCTGGTTTCAATATTATTACTTGCTTCTTCATTTTCTTTAGTTATTTCTTCGATGGAATTGATGATTCTCATTACATTATCAAGAGCTCTTAAGCGATCCAAAACATCTTCTAAATTATTATTTTCTTCCTCAATTTGGTTTCTTAATTTTTCAGTAATTTCCCAAAATTTATCTTTTTCAGTAGAAAGGTTAATAATTTTTTTATCTATACTTTCTTGTTCTAGTTTAACCTTTCCAATACTTTCTTCAGTATTAAGAATTAATTTTTTCTTTTCTTCAATTATTTTATTTAAATTTTCTACTTCTTTATCGATTTCTTGAATATTTTCAAAAATAGTTTGAATTCCTTGTAAATCTTTGAGTTTTTCCTGGTAACCATCCAATTCTTTTTGGGCCTTATCAATTTCTTCTTGTATTTTTGAAATATTTTCCCAATATTTATTTTTCAAATCTTTATAACTATTTATCTGCTCACTAAGATTTTCAGATTCATTTTGTTTTTCTCCAATGTTTTTATTTCTTTCTTCTATTTCTTTTTCTGATTTTCCAATTTTTTCATTTAATTCATCATTTCTTTGTTCTATTTCTTCTATCCTTCGAGTATAAGTTGAGAGATTTTCAGAATCATGCTTTTTCTGAATATTTATCTCAGTTAATTTTTTCTCAATATCATTCAAATCATCTTCTTGTGTTTTAATATTATTTGAAATTTCTTCCAATTGTTTATAAAGTTCTTGACTTTTTGACAGCGTTAACTTTCTTAAGGAAAGATGGACATTTTCAAGTATTTCCATTAAATCTTGGACGAAATTATCGAACTCTTGTGTAGACTCTTGAACTGCAACATCCGCTGATTCTTGTACTTTACTTATTAGTTGATCGATTGTTGAATCTGCATTTTCTGTGAATAAATGTACGGTTTGGATAATAGAATTGAGCATTGATGACATTTCCTCTATTTGTTTAGGATCAATTTCAAGTGTATCAAGAGTTTTCATGATATCAATTATATCTAATATAAATTTTCTAAAATCATCGGCAGAAACTTCAATTGCTTCTGCATTTGACATTTGTATGTTAGTTTTAATTGTTTCAACAGAGATATTAATATTTTGAGTGAGCATATTTAGAATTGAAAGGATTCCATTGATATCCTCCGTGTTTCTATCATAATCTTCTTCTGAATCTTCAATTTTTTTTAGGTTTGTTTCTTTTTCTTTTAGTAATTCATCTAAGCGCCTTTGAATATTTTCTTTTTTACTATTAAGCCCTTCTGACTCATTATCCGTTTTGCTTATGTTTTTATTTATAGTATCAACTTTCATATTGAGATTACGTTTTTCACGCTCGATAGTCGTTAATTCTTTTTTGAAAATCTTTAATTCAGTGTTAATATTAGAAATCTTTCCTTTATTATCATTAATTTCACTTTCAAGAGAGGCTTGTTTCATTTTTATTACTTCTACATCTTTCTCGTTTTTTCTAAAGTTAGAATCCTCTTCTTTTGATTTCTCTTTGAATTCATTGATTTTTTTAATAATTATATCTTTTTCTTTTAATAGTTCTTTAAGGGCTTCTTGGGAATCTCTGCCCTTGCTTATTTCTTTAATTTTCTTTTCAAAAGATGCTTTTTTCTTATGTTGATTTTCAATACTCTCTTTATTCATTTTAATTTCTGTATTTAAGGAAGAAAGAGAAGATTGTAAATCAGATAATTTTGTATTTAATTGATTTTTTTCTTCTTGAATTGCATTAATTTGACTTTCTAAATCTTTTTGTTTTTTGTTTTCTTCATTGATTTTTCCATTTAAATCGTCAATTTTCTTCCTTATTACATCCTCTATCTTTTTTGTTTCTTCTATGGCGTCTTCAATACTTTCAGCTTCTCCTTTTAATTTTTTTAGTTCAGCTTCTAATTTCTTTTTCTTTTCTTCATTCTTTTTTATATTTTGTTTTAAAACTTTGATTTGAGCTTTATCCGATGATATATTTTGCTTTTTACTTGAAATTTCTGCCTTAAAATTTGATTTTTCATCTTCATTATTTTTAATTTTGACTTCGAGTTCAGCTTGGTTCTGTTGTCTTTTTTCTATTTCACTTTTAGCATTGTTAATTTGATTTTCAATATTTTTAATTTCATTAGAAACATCTTCAATTAAAGAATCAAAAGTTTGTCCTTCTTCAAGTTCCATTTGTAGGCTTTCTAGATGCTTTTTATCTTGTTCTAGTTTTTCTATTGATTTTTTAGCTAAATTTAAAGTAGTTTGATGTGAAGATAATTGCGTTCTGAACTGAGTGATGTTTTCAGTTATTAATTCTCTTTCTTTTTCTTTTTCGGTAATTGAATTTTGAAGGTTATCCATCACAAGAGCTTCTTGATTTAAAACATCTTCTTGGTGGGTGATTTTTTCTTCTAATTCTTCAATAACTTTTTGAGTTTCTTCAATTTTTATTTCTAATGTTTTTTCTTCTTCTTGTAATTTAGAAATTTTTAAAGCAATTAATTGAGCATTATAATAATTGATTTCTTCGTCTAATTCTTTCCAAGCTAAGGCATCATTTTTTTCTTTTTCAACTTTTTTTAATTGAGAAGAGACTTCCTTAAAGATTGCTTCGAATTGTCCTAAATCCCTCTCAGCTTTTTCTAGTTCCTTCATGGTAGCATCTTTCATTTCATCATATTTCTGTAGCCCTATTAGTTCTTCAATGAATACTCTTCTACTCTCTGAATTCATATGTGTTAATTCTACGATCTTACCTTGGAGAACGAATTGATTACTCCCATCAGGATCTACATTCGCTCCTGCTAAAGCATTTAGAATTTGTTGGCGGGTGCAATTTTTTCCATTCATTTTATAACCACCGCCACCGCCTCTTTTAATTATTCTTGTAATTGTAAAGTCACCATCAGGACCACCTGGAAAAATATCTTCAGAATTATCGAAATATATAGTAACTGTAGCTCTATTTGCAGCTGGTTTTCCCCTAGAGCCAGCAAAAATAAGATCTTCCAAACTTTTTGCCCTCATTGTCTTTTTACTTAATCTACCTAGAGCAAAACAAAGTGCATCAATGATATTAGATTTTCCAGCGCCATTTGGTCCAACTATACAAGTAAATCCGCTAGAGAGCCGGATCGTGACAGTTCTATCACCAAAAGACTTAAAACCTGACATAGAAACCTTATTAATCCACGTCAACGTTAATTTCCTCTACTTTTTTTGTTTTTAAGATAAGTTAAAAATACTCATTTTTCAACTCTATAAAGGATTAATAATTCTTAATATATATTTTTATATTGAAAAGTCAAACTAATGAAAAAGGGAAAAAATGGGAAGAAATCTTTAAATTGTATAATTTAGGATTTTCTAAAAATCGCATCAACTATTGCTTTTAATGGTGTTGGATTAATAACTAAAAAATATGAATTAATAATATTAGGATTTTTAGGTTTTAAAAGAGTAACTTTTTCAAATTCTTTCTTTGAACCACTTAAAATTCCTATTCTTTGTAGTAGGTCAATAAGTTTTTTAAATTCAGCAGAAATTTTTTCATATCCGATGGATTCACAGGAGATATCATATAATTCCTTTAATTTTTTTAATGTTATATAAAATTTTGTTGTACTAGTGAAATAATTCGCGAGATTATCTAAAAATATTATGGTTAATAAATCTTCTTCAGAGATAAAAGAGAGCATATTTAATTCATCAGAAATTTGAAAAGTGTCAAATTGGTTTTGGCAAATTTCAAGCATTTCAAAATGTTGAATTTTTTTATGATCTTTTAAAAATGGATAGATTTCTCGCAATATGTCAATGCCTTTTCCAGGAACGGGTACATAATGCTCAAAGATTAAATCCGTAATGAATTCAAGTAATTCTTTATCAATTTCGTGAGAAAAAGTTAATGAAACTCTTTGTTTTAAAATATTTAAAAGTTCATTAAAGGCAAAATATTTTAATTTTTTTTTCAGGTCAAATTCGCTTAAAATGTCTAAGGTTGATGGTCTTAAGATTTTATTTATTGTAAAAATCAGAGTAATATTAGATTCTTTTCCATAAAGTAGAAATTTTTTATAAATATCCGGTCTTAAAGATTCTGTGTTGTTTATTATAAAAAAGGTTTTTTCATTGATTTTTTTAGTGATTAATTTAAAGATATTCCATAAATGAGAAAGTTTTGAATTTAATAAAGAATTAAAATCTAGATTAAAACTATAAAACTTATTTAATTCAATTAATAACGAGATGAGAATTTCCTCTAAATCTTTATCCTTACAATCAATATTAATTCTACATATAGGTTTTATATATTTATTATAATTGACTAATTCTTTTAAGACCTTATTAGCAATTACTTTTTTACCAATTCCTTGAATACCTTGGTATAAAATATTTAAACTGAAATTATCTGTGATTGAATCTTTTAAAATAGAAAATAAAGAATTAGTTTCCTTTTTTCTATATAATAATTCTGGTGGAACATAATTAGGGTCAAAAATAGCCTTAGGTCCTACATATTCATTATTAATTTTTGATTTTACAATCATTTTAATATTAAATATTTTTTAATTTAATTTTAAATGGAACTATTTAAACCCCACCCACCTCATTGAAAGTAAAAATAAAAAAAATAGAATTTTACTCATTTTACGCCTATTTCTATTAAATCTTGAATTTTCTTTTGAAAATATTCAATTATAAAATTAATTAAATATATTTTGGTTGAAAAATCACGGGTAAAATCTATTTAAATGTTTCTAATAAATTTTTCAAGTTATTAGCTAACAAAGGGAGATATTCATAAGATTTTACTTTTATTTTTTTATTTAAACATAATGCAATTAGATACAATCTTTCTAAATTAATATCTATTTTTCTTAAGAAAATAATTCCCTCTCTTTCTTCAACTGAATCGTTAATCGGGAAATTAATATTTGTGACAATATCCATTGCATTGATTTCACACTCTTCAAGTGTTTCTATAGCTTGAGCTAATCTTGGAGCAATTTCTTGACATATATGCTCATAATATTCTTCAGTAGATCGACTTGCAATTATAAAACAATGTCTATCTAATAAAATAGCGGCACTATTGAATGATTTGGTTGTATATTCTTTTAATAATGTCTGAATTAATCTTGCCTTTTGAGAACCCGAAATCACACCATCAGAAAATGGTTTAATTAAACTTGTATCATCGTGAATTGAAGTATTATAGAAAGAAAAATCTAAATCAGGCTTTAAAGAAATTATGTTTTTTTTTAATATTTCAATATCATTTAAAATTTTTTTATCCCCTTTAAGATCTGGGTCGAATTTATGGAGAAGAACATAAAATTTAGAATAACCTGGATTCAGCTCTATAACATTTTCTAAAATCTCTTTAAAATACTTTAATGCCTCATCAAATCTCTCAGGGCATTGTATGTCTATTACGAAGAAACCAGCATAAATTTCAGTAAAGTACTTTTCTTTATTTTGTAAATACATTTCTCTATATTTTTTTTGGCCCCCTAAATCCCAACTAGCGATTTCCAAGCCTAAGAGAGAAGATATTGATTGTGAAGTTATTTTAGCTTTAAAGGTCGGTCGTATAGAGCTTAAAAGACTAAATTTTTTATTGAGTACTAATAATATTGAGGTTTTCCCTCCATTATCTAACCCAACAAAAAGAACCTTTTGGATTTCATTTATAATAATAAATCATCTCTGACCGTTTTCTTTTTTTTATTCCTTAATTATTAATTATCTTTACTTTGATTGATTTTTTTTCTACATGCTCTTTCAATCTAATTTTTCTTATATCTCTTGGAAAGGTTAAATCAACATCATCATATATAAATCCAGAATCTTTAGGAGCCTCAACTAATTTTAATTTTGAAGGAGAAATGAAATCTTTTTCAAAAGAGATAATTTTACTTTCTCCAAGGAATTTTCCACTAGGCAATGTTCCAACCGTATTGCATGCGACGATTGGTACTCTATTTTCAAGAGAGCGTGCTTGTAAATAGATTCTCCAATTTTTTTTCCCATTTTCTTTTATTTGAGTAGGAGAAAATAATATATCGGCTCCATTTTCAACAGCTAAACGAGGGGTTTCAAAAAAGGCAATATCAAAACAAATTAGGATAGAAAAAAAAGAATTATTTAGTTTAAACAAGTTTAATATCTTTCCTGGTTCAAATATTTTTTTTTCATATGAATAAAGATGGATTTTTTCTTGACGCCCTATTTCTTCACCTTTTTCTGAAAAAAAATAAGAAGTAATCATTGGTTTATTAATTGAACTTCTATTTTCCCATATTGCACCTGAAATAATATTAATATTATAATCTTTGGCTAAATCCTTTATGAAAGAATAATCCTCTCCTCTTTCTTCTTGTATGTTTTCTGAAAAATCCTTAAATAAAGGAACCCATCTTTCTGGTAAACACAAAATATCACAATTATCGAACTGTTGTATTAATAATTTTAATAATCTTTCAATTTCAGAATAGCACTTATGTCTGTCATTAAATATTTCAGGTTGAATACAAGCAATTCTCATATTATAATTATTGGATCCCTTTTTTATTTAAATCATCTATAATGTTAAAAATTTCAGATAAATGATTAATCTCATAATCAGGTTTTGTTTCATTGGGGATTATTATCCCCGTCATAGAGGGATCATATTTACCTCCTCTAAGAATCAAGATTGAGTGAATATTAGTGAGTTTTGCAGGAATTATATCTTTTTCAATCCGATCGCCAATATAAATTGTTTCAGGACCTTGAACTCCAAATTTTTTTAGGCAATATTCAAATAATTTAGGATTTGGTTTTTTAATTCCTATCTCATCAGAAATAACAACCATATCTATTAAGTCATCTATTCCTAATCGTAGAATTTTTTCATATTGTTTAATTGGAATTCCATCCGTTATGATAACTGTCTTAATTTTTTTTTCTCTTAGTTTTATTAGACATTCTATGACATCATCATATAATTTAATATTATTTTTTTCTTCATGATATGCCATTATTGCTCCTGCAATATATTTAATTTGATCGCTATATGAGATCATATCGATATCTTTTTCAAGTTCATTTAATCTCACAATAAAATAATCATAATGTTTAGAGGAATTTGAGCCATATTCTTTAACAATTTCTTGAAGTATTTTAATTGCTCTTTGCTCATCAATACCTAAGCCTAACTTGATCATTGCTTCTATTCCCTTGATTCTAGCTCTTTTTGAGAGATCTGTAGAATCAAATAAGCAGTCATCGAGGTCAAAACCCACCAATCTGATTTTATTGCCCCCCATCCCACTCCAATCCTCATTCTGGTTTATTAGGTAAGGTTTATCCCAGTCCTCAATGTTAATTTATAATATATAATCGTTTAATAAATCTTAGACTATTCTTTATTTTCTAATAGAATTAATATTAAGAACTATATAATTTTTTAGCCAGTATAACAAGGGAATTTTAAGTTTAATTAGTTCCTTCAAAAATATATAAAATTCCTTTTTTTTTTTATGAGATTAATTCTTTAATTAATATTATTTTAATATATGTCAATTATTCTGACCTTAAACACTTTATTTTAATATTAAAAAAAAGGATATAAAGGAAGAGTTCTATCTTATCTTAATA
>JAEOTJ010000253.1 GCA_016839905.1 Promethearchaeota archaeon
AGCTTATTGAAAAGCGACGGGATTAACTCTTTAAATTTATTTTGTTTAAGATTTTGAAGAATAATCTGTGAAATATTTATAAAAAAGCTTTCTAAATCATCAGGATTTTCATCTGGAGATAAAATAAGTATGATATAATGGGCCAATTCTGGACCAGAATAATATGATAATATATTTAGCGTACCTACATTTAAATTAATCGTGCCTTTTTCACCACTATACTCATGTTGAGTATATACTTGCATTAAAGTCATTTCATTTATATCATTTTCTTCGGGATATTTCATTAGGATTTTTACACCCATCCTTTGATCCCATTTCATTGCAATTAAACCGACTGGCATGTATCAGGTCCCGTTCCAATTCTATAACTTTTTTGATTTTTCTGCTTCTTTTTTAATATATTCATCTCTAGATGGAGGATATTGTATTATATCGGGGAGGGGTTTTCCATTTTTTATTGCAGTTTTTATCTGCTTTAAATTTTTTAAAAATATAGGTATAGTATTATCCCCCATATTATTTGCTAATTCTTTAAATCCATTTAATAATAATTCCACATTCTTTTCTATTTGTTCAAACCGCTTGAGAATATTATCTAATCCTCCATGCTTATTTAAAGAGGATATAAGATCCGTTAATAATCCCAATTCGGGTAAAGATTCCTTTTCTTTTACAATAACTTTCTTGATTGGTTTTAAAACTTTTTGTTCCTTTTTAGGTTCTATCTCCGGTTTTATCTTTTTTTCTGGCGGGCTCATTATCTCAGGTTTAATCTCTGCTTTAATTTCTGGTTTAATCTTGGATTTTGGAGCTGCCTTAACATTGGGTTTAGATTTTAAAATCTCTTCCTTTTCCGCACTTAGTTCAAAAGTAATAATACAATCATCAATAGCTTTATATTCTCTATTCAAGATTTCTTGAAATTCTTCATTTAATTCATCTGTCTTACTATCTCTCCCAACCTTCTTTTGATTAATTTCTCTTATATGTTTCGTTTCACGTCCGATAATCATATCTCCTACAGTATAACCATGACCTTTAAGAGACTGTGCTTGTCTGAGTGCTGTTCGACAAGCAACTAAGCCTTGTTTCGACCCATACCATAAATATATTAAATTTGTCGATTCATCTAGTACTAATATTGAACAGTTTGGTTTTAATTTATCTTTACCCCACTTTATTGGCTCGATAACTCCACCAGAAGATACATTAAACATGATGGTATATGATGTCATTTTTTTCAGCTTAAATAATTCATCTTTATACTTATTTTTGTTAAATAATAATTAACATAATCATTTTTAATCTATTATAATAAATCTAGGATTTAGGTTCAATTTATCTCTCATAATAATTTTAATAGAATACATCTTATTTTATAATATGGAACATCAAAAAAGTAAAGTAATAGTACTGGGTTCAATTGCTATTGATTATATTTTTGGCTTTGCTGAGAATTTTACTAATGCTGTTTCTATAGATCATAATAAAGGAGAATATCAAAGCACGGTTACAGCTAATAGTCGAGTCCGGCATTATGGAGGAACGGCAGGAAATATCGCCTATAATCTTGGATTAATGAATATTGCAAAATTTCATGTATTTGGTTCTGTTGGAAATGATTTTAAGAGTTTAGGTTATAAAGAACATATGACTAAATTCGATAACCTAGATTTAAGTGTTGATATTCACGATGATCTATTTACTGCAGCTTGTTATATCGTTAATGATGTTAAAGCGAATCAAATGATCATTTTTCATGGTGGCGCTCTTGACAGATGTAAAGATATTGATTTAAAAGAAAGAATAAAAGATCCTGAAAATTATATCTACGCTATCAACTCTACTCAGGGTATTGAGGCAATGTCTAATTTTGCTGATCAGTTAAATGAATTAAAAATTCCAATGATTTTCGATCCAGGACAAGTTACACCACTTTTTCCTAAAGAAATTTTATTGGATTCTATTAAAAAATCTAAGATTTTAATTGGTAACAATCATGAAATTAACCAGATAAAAAATAAAATCTCTTTAACAGAAGAAGAAATATTACAATATGTAAAAGCTATTATTATCACGAAAGGAGCAGAGGGTTCAGAACTTATATATAATGATGATAAAGACAAGATCTTTCGGATAGAGATTCCAATTGTACCTCCTGTAAAAGATATTATTGACACGACAGGGGCGGGAGATGGATATCGGGCGGGGATCTTGACAGGATTAAGTTTAAATATGAGTTTAATTGATTCATGCCGTTTAGGATCTGTGATTGGATCATTTGTTGTAGAAACAAGTGGTGCTCAGACTCAATTCTATACTTTAGAAGATATTAAGAAGCGTTTTTTTAATACTTATAATTATGTCGCTGAAGAATTAGAAGGATTATTTTAGAGAAATGTAGGTATTATTATAACCAAAATTGAGAAAAATCCATTTGATTTATAAGTTAATATTTATATTTTATTTATGTCTAAGATTTATTTTTATATCGTAAGCTGAGGGGTTTAGCTTTTAAAAAAATATAGGAATAAAAAATATGGTAGGCACGGAAAATAGTAAAGCGTTAATAATGGATTGTTACGATAAGATTTTAAAATATTTTGAAAATATCCAAGAGAGAGATCGGGATGAAATTAGGTTGTGGAAAACCCGGGCTCTAATTAAAATAATGGAGTTTTGGGAAAACACGAAAAATGATACGTTATTAAGGAATTCGACAATACTATTAATTTCCTTATTTGAAAGTATTCCTCCAGATATTTATAATAACCGCGGTGTTGACATCAACCTTCTATCAAATGAAGATAGAAAATTACTAGCAGAGGAACTCAAATTTGAATTTGAACCTGAAGACTCTTTATCAAATTAAATACTCACAACGACATCTTAGATAATCCCCCCTGATTTTTAAGAAAAACTGCTCTATTTTTATGTTAAATAAATAATCCTTGTCTTTATAACTTCTGTACTTAAAAAGGTAACCTAATTTTAACAGAAAAAGATAATATTCCTCTATTTATTTCTCAAATACAAATCGTATTTTCTTTATACAAATTTTTATAATCAAGTATGGTTTATTTTACTAGTAGTCATTTATACTACGACTTATTTCTAAAAGGAGAGATTTTTATGAAGAAAAGTTATAAATTTATGCTAATTGGAATGGTTTTATTGTCTATATTATGTTTATTTATTTTTAATATAAATTATTATAGATTTGAAAATGAAGATGATCTTAATCAAAAATCTATGGATGATAATTACATTTTAAATTTAGCTAATAATGAAGCAATATTATTCGAAGGGTTTGAAAATCCACTCAATATCACGGATTATGGTAAATTATATGAATATAATCAAGAAATTAGCTTATCAAATTCTAATAAAATGAATTTGTCATATTATCTTGATGAAATGCATGATTGGGAAGCTTCTAGGATTGACACTTCCATTAAGAATATTATAGATACAAGAAATTGGGTAAATGATAGTGATTTTGCATACCTTGGTTTTAATAGCATACAGAGAGTATATAAAAATGTTACTAATTATCGTGAGTGGGTCATGCCTCAAGCGGAATGGTTGTATTTAGATGATCAAACTAAAGAAACTAGTTATAAAAATATAACACAACAGGGTGCTGCAGCAATAAGGGCACATTTTGTTAATATTTCAACTGAAGATACTTATGATTTTGTCAAAATTGATGATGGAGCAAGCACAACTTACTTTCAAGAAACAGGAAGTCATTCTAACCCTTTTTATTCACCATGGGTTAAAGGAGATAATTTAACTGTCTATCTTGAAACGGATGTTTCTGGTAGAGATTATGGTTATTATATAGATTATTATGAATATGTTACTGGACCGGCTGAGCATAATTATACTTATCAATCAGCCTCTTTGGGCGAAACCAATTATGGTTATGGATTAATAGAGAATAAAACAACAGCCATGTATGTCGAGTTGTTAGCTTATCAATATTTTAGTGGGGGTTATCAGGCTGTCTATTGGAACGATAATTCTTCTGGGATTACTCAAAATATGGAAATTCCTCGTGGAAAGATATTAGATGCATCTTTTAGTTTCGACTATTATGCAGAATCTGCGTTTGAGTCTAATAACCTTTTAATGTTTTTTAAGGTTAATGATCAAATTGTCTATACCAAAGGTTTCGCTACAATAGCACAAGCTGGAATGAATATCTGGCATTCAACAGGAGATATAAATATGAAATTATGGAGTAATACATCTGATGTATTTGGAACTTTCCAGACAAATCAAAGAGTTAATTATTCAATCGGCATTACACATATAGGAAATCTTCAATATACGGGTGAAGATCGATGGCAACAAATAATTTGGTTTGATAATGTAACTTTTGTAATGGAAACTTTAGCAAATGCTACACAAGATGATATAAATCTTACAATAAACGAATTTTCGCTTTTTGAAGGTAAGCAATGGGGACAAGCGTCATATAATTTTACCAATTGGATAGGTTCTCCTAAATTAACAATTAATACTAGCTCTAATGATTTAAATTTTTATTTAAATACAACTGTTTATGGTTATCATAATGCAACTTCAAAAATTAATCAACAAAATGATGTAGGGTTACAATATAGAATCTTAGAAAATGGGACGATTTTATGGGAATTCTATCATAATCTATATATGCCCGCCCAATATAGTGATTTTGAATTTATCATCGACAAACCAAAGGACTGGAATTTCTTTTTAGCATTGGATCCCACCCTTCAATCAAGGTCTTTTGAAGGAGGTGGAATTGGTGATGATTATTTAACGATAAACACGACCAATGCGATTTTTCCTGGCTGGTGGACTTTCAGAGCCACTTCACCAAATTCTATCAATATTTTAAATACTAAAATGCTAAAAATGGGTGCTTGGGTTCACACATCCTTTTTAACAGGAGAATCTACTAAAATAAAGACTCAAATAAATAATTCAAACCAAATTCCTCCCAATCTTGGATCAACTAGCGTAAATTTGACAATTTATCACCCAAATGGGACTATTTTCTATGAAGAAAGTTCCGCACCATATTCAAATGGAACTACTTTTTTTTCCGATATCACATTCGGATCTTATAATACTACAGGTGGAATATATAATTATACTCTATTTTGGAGAAATGGTACTGCATTAGGTGGTTTAAAAAGTAATTTTACTATCATTCATAATTCAACTATGAATTTATTAAAACCTGACGATGCTATTTTAGATTTAATAACTGAAGCTTATGTTGGCGATATTATACCTCTTAGACTTCAATTAATAGATTCTGAGAATAACAATCCTATCTCAAATGCATTAATCCATTATAATTGGACGAGTGGTCTGAATACTTTTTCAGAAGCAGCTTTAGGTGTATATGAAACTATTCTAGATACTTCAGAGTTGTCCTCAAATGGATTTTACGAAATTTTTATAAATTCCTCAAAAATTGGATTTAAGGATTACAATTTTACCTTGAGAATTAATCTTTTAGAGGAAACAAATTTATTACAACTAGAATCTACTTATTATATTGAGCTCCATGATAATAGCACAGTAAAATACAGTTTTACTAATTCTTCTGGTGGTGGGATTGCCATTGCTACAATTAATTTGAGTATTAATGATTTCTATTACACAATTACGAATCATTTGGATGGGAATTACACGATTGAATTTGATACTTCTTACATTAATAATTTAGGTGTTTATCAAATTAACTTCAATTTTTCGGCTCCAGCATATGAAACGCAATTTGCGGTTCTCCAATTTGAACTAATTGAACAATCCGTTAGTTTAGAGGTACTAATAAATGATAACCAGATCATCGAAAATTCATTAATTGAGGTAATGTTTAAAGAAAAAATAAATGTTTCAGTAAGAATTTATGCTCTAATTGACAGCATATATTTATCTGGAGGGAATGTTTCATGGAACGCTGATAACCATGAGTTAAATTTTACTGAAGGTGCTGGATCCTGGTTTAACGAATCTATTCCTATTTCCAGTACAAATTATTCTTCAGGTTTAAACTTTATTTTTCTTAAATTTACACAATCCAATTATAAAGTAGTAACTTTTGGATTCCAATTATTAGTAAGTGAACAAACTGCTAATTTAACTGTTAATTTAAATGGTCAAATGATTTCCGAAAATTCCCTCACCGAATTAACATTTCAAGGAATATTAAATATTTCTGCGAGAGCTATTTCTAATTCTGAGAAAAACTACTTATCAAGCGCTAATCTAACTTTCATTGGTGAAAAATCTAATAAAATTCTAATTGAAGGTCCCTTAACATGGTATAATAAATCAATTAAAATCTCTACTGCTGATTTCAACCTTGGAATTAACTATGTATATGTTAAATTTCAGCTTGAAAATTATTCCATTGAAACCTTTTCTTTTCAACTTTTTATAAAAGAACAGAAAATTAATTTAACTATCTCTATCAATTCAGTAAACATTACTGAAAATACTCTCATAAATTTATATTTTAAACAGGAAATAAATGTATCTGTAAGAGCTTTAGCAACTGTAGAAATGATTTATCTTGAAGGAGGATTAGTTACCTTTATTGGGGATTATTATGAGAAGAATTTTACTGAGACACCTTTGACTTATTACAATGCTTCTATTGTGATGGACGGTACGAAATTTGATACTGGCTTAAATCACATTTATCTTAAGTTTCAATTAATAAATTACTCTACGACTTTATTTGCCTTTCAAATATTTCTCACTGAACAAGAAGTAAATCTTACAGTATCTATAGATTCTAATGAGATTAATGAAAATACTCTCATAAACGTATATTTTAACCAGGAAATAAATGTTTCCGTTAGAGCGTTTGCGACAGCTGAACTGATATATCTATCTGGAGGCTTAATCACGTGGATTGGGGACCATTACGAGGAAAATTTAACCGAGTCTCCGATAACATATTATAACGCTTCTATAGTTATGGATGGTTTGAATTTTGATGCGGGGATAAATTATATTCAATTAAAGTTCCAACAAACAAATTATACAACTACGCTTTTTGCATTTCAATTACTTATAAACGAACAAGAAGTTAATTTAACAGTTGACATTAATTC
>JAEOTJ010000254.1 GCA_016839905.1 Promethearchaeota archaeon
AAATTCAATGTCTGAAAATTCTTTTACCACAAAAAACTAATGAACATCCTAGCTCATCAGCTTTATGAATGATTGTCTCATCCCTAATAGATCCTCCAGGATTAATAATGGCTTTAGCACCAGCATCTACAGCCGCTTCCAAGCCGTCTGGAAATGGAAAGAAAGAATCTGTTCCCATAAAAGAGTCTTTTAATTCTTCTTTATGCCCAAATTCAATTGCTTTTTGTGCTGCTAATTTAACAACATGTACTCTTGATTGTTGACCTGCACCAATTCCAATAGAATACATACCATCATCATATATTTGAGCAAAACATGCCGAGTTTGATTTAGCCCACTTACTGACTTTATAAGCAAATATTAATCCCTCTTTTTCCTGATCAGATACTTCGGTTTTGCTTACTACCTTCCATTCTTTAATGACAGGCTTGTAATCATATTCTTGAACCACTGCACCACCTAATGTAGCGCGAATTTCTAGTTGCTTATATATTTCATCCCTTTTGGTAAGTAAATCTCCAAATTCCAGTATTCTCATATTTTCTTTTTGTTTTAGAATTTCAAGGGCTTCTGACTCGAAATTTGGAGCCATTAAAACCTCTACATATATTTTTTCCTTATTAACAATGAAATCTGCTACTTCTTTCGTGAGTTTTTGATTAACGCCCCAGATCCCCCCAAATGCAGACATGGGATCACAGCTAAATGCCATCTGAACGGATCTTAATTGATTTTTCCTATCAATCGCCATTCCATTTGGAGAAGTGTGTTTTAATATTGCTGTCACATGATTATCTATATCAAAATCTAAAAGCATCTGCATACAAGCATCAATATCTAAATAGTTGTTAAATGAAATTTGCTTACCTCCTAATTGTATTAGATTATGTAAACCATATTTAGTAGATAAATCTCTATAATACGCAGCAGATTGATCCCAATTTTCTCCATATCTGCAATCCTGAACTTTTTCATAAATCTTAATAATAGTATTTCCCATCTTATCATCTGGATTATAATAATTTTGCAAATATGTAGCAATCGCCGCATTATAATCTGTCATTATAGTAAATACCTCTTGGGCGAGGGTGGCTCTTGTTTTATCACTAATAGCTCCATTGTTTTCTCTTAATTCTGCTATAATCGAATCATAGTGCTTAGAACTTGGCACGACTACCACATCTGGAAAATTCTTAGCAGCCGCTCTAATCATTGTAGGTCCACCAATGTCAATCATTTCCAGCGATTGAGATAGAGTAATATCCGGTTTAGCAATTGCTTCTTTAAATTGATAAAGATTACAAATCACCATATCAATTGGAGGGACATTATATTTCTGGGCATCTTCTACATCTCTTTCAAGACTCCTTCGATATAATATACCCCCTTCAATTTTAGGATGCAGAGTTTTCACCCTTCCATCAAACATCTCTGGGGACTCAGTATAATCAGAAATTTTTATAAATTTGATCCCATTTTCCTCTAATAATTTACCAGTTCCACCAGTTGATAGGATTTCTACACCATATTCGGTTGTCAAAACTTTCACAAATTCTAAAACTCCGCTTTTATCAAAAACACTTACAATTGCTTTTTTAATCTTTTTCATATAAACACATTTAATTTTTTACATTAAAATTATAATTTTAAGTAAAATTAACTTTTGTTAATAGTTTTATAATAGACCTTTAATAAATAGTATTTTTTTTTGAAGAATAATCAACAATAAATGTAAATTAAGCTAATGCTTTCCAAGAAGATCGTGTGGTCGTTGCTCCCTTTGTCCTATGGAAGATACTATACCAATTTTTGTCTTTTTCATTTCTTTAATGTTTCTTGCTCCAGCATAAATCATACCATTGATTAATCCTTCTTTTAATGATGTGACTACACCGGAAAGATCGCCTACGAAAGGTACATAATCCGAAACTCCTTCTGGTAGCATCTTTGAGCTTTCTGAGTATCTATCTGCGATATAACCTGAAGTTCGGGCCTCTTTACTGCCCATTCCCCGATATACTTTTACTTTTCTCCCCCCTATCGTGTCTAATAACCCAGGACTTTCGGTACATCCAGCAAAGAAGTGCCCGGACATAATTAAATCTGCTCCAGCACTTATCGCTTTTGGTAAATCTCCTGGATGTATCAATCCCCCGTCTGCTATCAAACTTATTTTAGGATTATAATCCTTAATAGCATCAGCAACATGTGCAGTTGCAAAAATAGTTGGGGCTCCTACTCCAGTTTGTAGAGATGTTGTACAAATTGAACCAGAGCCCATCCCTACTTTTAGTCCTATGAATTTTTCTTCAAGAAAATCACATTTTGTAATAAGATGTTCAGCCGCTTGATAAGTACCGATATTACCTAATACAAAATCCGAATCTAAAAGTTCCATTAATTTTAAAGTACTTTGAATATCACTTATTTTGAAAAAATCAGCAACATCTATGAAAAACATATCCACTTGCTTGTCGATTTCTTTTAATTTTTTCTGAGCTTCGCTCGATTCAGGGAATTTTGGTGATAAAGCTATTGCACATAAAAGATGACCTTGCTCGTCTTTTGATGCTAAGGGAAATTCTGGTGCTAAATCCTTTTTAGTAATTAGACCTTTTAATAAACCGTTGTCATCAATAATAGGTAATTTCTCTTTCCTAGATTCGAATAATATTTTTAAAGCATCTCCTCTTGAAGCACCAGGTTTAATAGATATAACATCTTTAGTCATATAATCTTTTACTGCCCCATTTTTTAAATCTTGTTCTATAAATGGTATGTCTCGTTTAGTAAAAATACCGCAGACTTTATTTTTTTGGTTAACGACAACAAGACCACTAATGTTATAATTCTCCATAACATATTTAGCTTTTACAACAGGCTCATTAGGATTAATTGTGGCTACATATTCGTCATCTATAACAAATGATCTTGCTCTTTTTACAATTCTTACCATCTCTAATTGTCTTTCATAAGAACAATTACGATGAATGACACCAAGACCACCTAATAATGCCAATTTTATGGCCATTTCCTCTTCTGTAACACTATCCATTGCTGCTGACATGATTGGAAGATTTAAAGAGTGTTTTCCGAGATTAGATGAAATATCTACTTCATTAGGTTCAAAATTCGTAAATCCAGGTAGGATCAATACATCATCAAAAGTCGTAATTAATTCTTGATAATGAATTTTTTTGCGAAAATAATCAGTCATTTGTTTATCACCATTGATTTTTTCTGCTTAAACTTATTTAAATTAATATCTACTACATCGTTAAAATTTTAATTTTTTATTATTAAAGAAAATTTAAGTTATAAAATTTTATTAATAAGGAAGTATTGGAATTTAAAATTTTTCAATTTTTGCTTATCTTATTATGAAATTACATTGATATTAAGTTTTTTCGCGGTAAATTTTTAATTTTTGGGTCATTAATGAAAGAGTCTAATGTTTTTATGAATATTTTTCTGTCTTCTTTAATATTTGTCGATTCAATTGAGCAATAATTGCTCACATGGTCATTAAAAACTTGAGAAGTAACATGATCACCTAAGTATGCTATGATTTCTCTTTCTTCAATCAGATTTTCAACAGGAGATAATAGTTCAAATTCACCCGATTTCCATTCTTTCCATAGTGGAGTATTAGGTAAGATATTTAAGGTCCTAAATCGAAAAATAGTTGGATTAATCTCTGTCAAAACTCTAGATGTTTCTTTAATATGTTCTTCAGAA
>JAEOTJ010000255.1 GCA_016839905.1 Promethearchaeota archaeon
CTACCGCCCCAGGTTATATTCTTCAAGGAATTCCCTGAGCTGTCAAATTTTGCGATGAAAGCATCATTATCATCCGTACCAGATGTATTAGTATGCCCCGTAATGTAAATGTTTCCCAAACCATCTAAAGTAATTCCCTCCGCACTATCTACCATACTATCACCCCATGTTATATTCTTTACGGAATTGAATGAACTATCATATTTAGCAATAAACGCATCTGCAGCCCCCGCACCAAAACTTTCAGTCTTTCCTGTAATGTACATGTTTCCTGAACCATCTAAGGCAAAGTCATTTCCACGATCATAATCATTACCGCCCCATGTGATGTTCTTCATGGAATTTCCTGAGCTGTCAAATTTTGCGATGAAAGCATCACCATTCCCGGCACCAAAGCTGTAAGTATATCCTGTCATGTAAATATTTCCCGAATCATCTAAAGTGATACATCTTCCAACGTCAACGGAGCTCCCGCTCCAGACTTTATTAAAATCTGATTCGTAATCATTCATAGCTGCTGCTCTTACCTCAAAGGGCTGATGCATAACATTAAAAGTTTTTCCAGGTGAATTCCAAGTGATTGAAGCAAGAATGCCCGAACAGAGCGCGAGCATGAAGATAAAAATCATTCCATTTTTTTGCTTTTTCATTCCTTTTACCTTTTTAGATTTATAGTTAAATATTATACACATTGGCATTTAAAGGTTTTTTCTACTCTATTACTTGAACGTGATAAAATGAGGTCATCTTAGGACTTTTATAAAAAAATATTTCTTTTATCTTGTTTTATCTAGAATAAATTGTCATTTTTTATTGATAATTTAATCTCTTTTTCTGTTTTAATATCTGTTATATATGCATCAAGAGGGTAAAATAGCCTTATCATTATTGAATTACATTTATTGCTAATATGACAGCAAAACTGGTGGGCATTATATAAATCCAGGTCGATTGCCGTGTGGCGTGGATTAAAATTTTTTTATGGCGTTTTAAATAGGATTTAAGTACTATTCGAGTCAATTAAATTAGTAAGATTATATTTATTTACAATAAAACACATTATTAATTTAATGAAAACTATAACATTTTACATCTTACTATTTATAGGTCTCTTGATTTCGGCATTGTCTTTATTAATATTTGTCAACATAATCGATAAAGCTTTTTTAATGGGATTTTTCTTCCTATCATTCATTCTAAGTGAAATCGTGGTTTTTGCATTGTATTATTTAATGGTTAGAATGAAAAAAAATAAGGGAAACATTTAAAAATAATATAACTTCAAGGATAAGCATTATCGTCTTCGGATATCGGATTATTCCTTAAATCGAATGTTATATTATCTTTTAAGGATTTGAGGTTTTTAATTTCAGAAATTTGGTTATTTCTTGCATCTAGACTTATGAGGTTAATCAAGTTTTCGATATTTTTTATTTCTCGAATTTGATTATGACTTAAATTTAAGGATCTTAAATTTTTAGAAATCTCAATACAATCAAATTCAGACAATTTATTATGTGATAAAGTTAGGGATCTTAAGGATTTTAAGTTTTCAAGACCTTTATTGGTCCTTATGAAATTATTATGTAAATTTAATCTTCTTAAATTTTCAAGATTGTCGAATCCTTCAATTTGACTAATATTATTATCATTTAAATATAATTCTTCTAAATTCACGAGGTTATCTAATCCTTTTATTTCATGTAAATCATTTTCATTTAAATATAATTCTACTAAATTATTATTTTCATTCAAATTTTGGATTTCTGAAATTTTATTGAATCCGAGACTTAAATGTCTTAGATTTTTTAACGAATCAATATTTTTAATTTCTTTAATATTATTACCATTTAAATACAGCCACTTGAGGTTTATAAGGTTTTCTAAGCCTTTTACTTCGGTCAGAGATCTATTTAGATTGAGATATAATCTCTCAAGATTTTTAAGGTTATGTAATCCCTTAATTTCATTAATCATATTACTTCCAAAAGAAAATTCTTTAAGATTCTCAAGGGCTTCCAAGCCTTTTATTTCAGTCAGAAAGATATTATGAGAGAGTTCTAACTTTTCCAGATTTTTAAGATTCTCTAATCCTTCTATTTCTTTAATGGAGCTCCCGAAGATTCTTAATTTTTTTAGATTTATGAGGTTCTCCAAGCCTTCTATTTTTTTAAATTTATTTCTTGAAAGAACCAAGTTTGCTAAATTCTTGAGGTTCTCCAATCCCTCTATTTTTATTATTTCATTTCCAGAAAGATCAAGTTTTTCCAAGTTTTTAAGGTTTTCAAGGCCTTCTATTTTTTTTATTTCATTTTCAGAAAGATCAAGTTTTACCAAGTTTTCAAGGTTTTCAAGACCTTCTATTTTTTTTATGTGATTTCTTGAAAGAACCAAACTTGCTAAATTCTTGAGGTTCTCCAATCCCTCTATTTTTATTATTTCATTGTTAGAAATATCAAGTTTTACCAAGTTTTCAAGACCTTCTATTTTTTTTATGTGATTTCTTGAAAGAACCAAGTTTGTTAAATTCTTGAGGTTCTCCAATCCCTCTATTTTTATTATTTCATTTCCAGAAAGATCAAGTTTTACCAAGCTTTCAAGGTTCTCAAGACCTTCTATTTTTTTTATTAGATTTCTTGAAAGATGTATTACTAAATTCTTGGGGTTTCTCCATCGTTTTATTTCATTTCCAGAAAGATCAAGTTTTTCCAAGTTTTTAAGGTTTTCAAGGCCTTCTATTTTTTTTATGTGATTGTTTGAAAGATCCAAGCTTGCTAAATTCTTGAGGCTCTCCAATCCTTCTATTCTTATGATTTGATTTCCTGAAAGGTCTAATTCTTTTATATCTATGACCTTTGAGAATCCTTTTAAATCAGACATATTGTTAATTCGTTTTTTTTGCAGGCTCAACTTGAAATCCCTAGGAAAAAATCTCCTTCCTTTATAAATAATGAAATTATTTTTAGATTCTTGCTCTAATCTCTGTTTTTGTTGATAACAATATTCAACAATGTATTTCCCATTAAACGCTCCGTATAATCCTTCTATTTCATTCTTAAAATGCCGTGGAATCGGATTGTGACTTAAATTCACATGAAGTAAGTTTTTTAATCTTTCAAGTCCCTTTATTTTAGAAATTTTATTTGAACCTAAATTTAAAAATTTTAAATTTTTTAATTTTTCAAGACCTTTAATCTCAGTGATTTTATTATGCTTGAGAATAAGGTTTTTAAGATTGATCAAATCCTCAAGACCATCAATCTCCCTTATTTCATTATGGCTGAGATCTATATATTCCAGATAGAAAAGGTTTTCTATTCCTTCAACTTGTTTGATTTCTGAGATTCCTTTATTGGATAGATTTAAGTAGCTTTTTATATTTTTGATGTTTTTAGGATTTCCTATAACGTGTATTTTCTCACCATTTACAATAACAAAATCAGCATTACTCATTTTATCAATCTTTTTTATTTATTTATTAAATTATGTTTGAATTATTTATTTAATTTTATATCAGACCATTATAATATTTATATCATATTAATTTTAAAAGTAAAACATTTTTAAATGTAAAAATAAAGTACTTTACATATTTTTTTAAATTTTCCAAAAAAAACAAGATTTTATTATAATAATATATAAATGATTACTAGTAAGAAGTATTCCTCCGAGGCGTCCCCTTTATTCCGCTGTTTAGTAAATTATTACGTTCTTTTATTTATGATGTATGAAATAATTTCGCATAAGGTAAAATCAATTTTTTATTAAGAATGGTTTTGAATAGTTTTTAAAACCAAATTAAACATTATAGTATGCGTAATTATTTAATGCGTTGTAAATAGTTATAATAAATTATTTTAATTTAATTTCCCTTTTTTCCCAAGAAATAGATGGGCAAGATATTTATTAAGGGTGTGATATTCAGAAGATATGTAGAAAAATCTTAAATCAATAGTACATATTAATTCGTTATAAATAGTTATATTTAAATATAAAAATATAAGTTTACCTTATAGATAAATTTTTAAAAAAAGATTTATCAAAAAACAAGATTAGACATTTTATTAAAAATCAATAGGTAAAGTCAAAATGAATAAAATAAAATATAAAAGAACAATTTTAGTATCTCTCATCATTTTTTGCGTTGTAAGCTCTAGCATTTTACCATATATACTTGCGGATGATCCTCCCCCTCTAGATCCTCCTATTATCGTGGATGGAGATTATCTCTACTTGAATGATCCTGCTGCGGGAACGTATGTTTTTACAGCGAAGGAAGAATGTTATATCTTCGTCAAGGTCAAGGATATTGATTTCACGGAAATAACTCTGGACGGGGAGATTCTTGAACTGAGCTATGGACTTAATATGTTCCCCAAACTTTTTGAACAGGAATTTACTAATCATGAATTAGTAATAGATCCTGAAAATTCAGAATTCATACAGTGGATTGCGATTGAACCCTTATTTATAGCAGAAGGTGTCTTAGAAAGTTTAGACCAGAACACTGCTATCGATGTTCCATTCATTGCTGGAGGGTATATAACAATTTTACTTCAGCCTAACTTTTTATACAATTGGCTATATGTAGAACTAGATAATGTTGTACTTAAGGAAGTTTATGATCCTGCTGATTACCCCGAAATGAATAGTCAATTATATAGCTATTACTTGGAGGGGGGTGCCTATATTAGGTTTGATTATAATATGGAACCAGGAGATCATCTATTAAAACTGAAAGGAGATGGTGATTTGGATTATAAAATACTTGTAAATCTAGATTGGGATGGAGATGAAATATATGATGTTGAAGAGGTTCAACAAGAACTTTTTTATGATATAGATCCGACAATACCTGATGTTTGGGGATTTTTTGAGAAAGGAGAAGAGATTAATCCACTTTTTGAAGAGGATATTTATTTAGAAGGATCTTTTAGCTTCTACCTTCCAGAAGTTCAAATGCCTCCAACATTATTCATTGATGTAATTTATGGAGAATTTAAAGATTTTGTTATTGATGGCGATATACTGACTTTTAAAAACCTAATCGTAGAGTCTGGATATGAAGATCCACCCATTGAGTTAGAATACCCCCAATTCTTAAGCAAGGGCTGGCATAATATTGAATATCTTTATAAAGCAGATCTTTATAACAAGATATCATTTAAAATTTCTGATGAAGAAATTAAAGTAATTCAGATTCCTGAATTCATTGATTCCGATGGAGATGGCGTAAAGGATGGTGAAGAGATCTCAAGTGGCTTAAATAGATACAATCCTGATACTGATGATGATGGCCTCCCAGATTTCTATGATCCATCTCCCTTGAATTCGATAGTCTTGGATAAAGATCTCATTCACCAAATCATACTGCCAACTCATCTTGATAAAGATTCAATGATTACATTGCAAGTAAAGAAACCTGCTAATGACTATTCAACGAAAGGTGTGAATCGGTTATGGAGAGGTGCTTATAATGTTACTATTACCCCCGTGCTTCGCTTATTTGGAAATAAAAAAGAAGTTGGAGTTAGCGAATCGGGTGAGATACTCACAGTAGATATGAATAGAGCAGAACTGGATGCAACTTGGAATGATCCTGGTGAAAATATAAATCTTGTTTTTGAATGTGATCCTGCTTATGAGGAGGGAGGATTAGGCGATCCACTTCCAAATCCAAGCGATCCGGATGGAGAATTCTGGATTGTATATCCAAAACCTTCAGAAAATAGTTTTGAATATGATATTACTTTTCCAAAAACCCATCCCGCGAAATTAGATGGATATTTAGACTTGAGATTTGATTTCATATGGCTAATCACGGAGTATAACCAAGAATCTGGAAAATCGAGTGTCCTTCATTATTATGAATTTGAAGAGAATATCATAATTCAGAACATGATAAAGAGAGAAGTTGAAAGCATGGATTATATAATTGCTTCACCTGACTCTTTTATTGAACATCGAATTCTTTGGTTATTAATTCAGAATCCCGACTTGAGAACCCATATAAATGCTGGGACTGATCTTTATGGTGTTGCCGATGATATAATGGGTGAAGGCACAGTAGACTATTACAAGCTAGGAGAGGAAATTATGAATGACATAGAAATTTACTATGATGGAAACGTAAATCCCGATCCTGAAAATGAAGTGTTATATGCTGCTGGAATGCAGAATAATTATGATATCCTAAAAGAGATAATGTTAAGTACAATTCCAGATCCAAGTTTTGCAGAAATTCACCAAGGAGATTTTGACTCCTTTTTTAGCTTTAATTCCATTAGTAATGTTTATCAAGATGATGAAATTGGCATCGGAGATGCTGAAGTTCAGGGCGATAGCAAAATAAATTACGCAATTACTTATTATGACTATTCTGATGATCAAAATACTATAATTGAACAAAGAGCAATGATCATGGAATTACCAATCTCGTTAGAAGTAGAATCTTTTCCAGATTCAAAAGTTTTAAAAATTACACAGGTTATGGGAAGGGAAATTCCATTAAATGAAATTCCTACTTCACTGAATCAAGAGATATATGATAAAATAACTTTTCATCATCAAATCTATATAGAGAAGGATGACTTAAATGAACCAATTCCTACGCTTCATTTTAACGAAGAAATAGATATATACAAGGAATTATACAATAATCGTCCTGAAGAAGTAGAAAAAGGCTCTCTCCTTTTTAGTCATTATTCACCCGGGCTTACTGATAATTTTTTTAAATATTATTTTGATGTAGAATTTAATACTGATGATATAACATCTAAACTTTATGATAATTTTATAGAAGGACATTTTACATCTGATAAATTTGATGATTATGTAGGTCTTGTGGCAGATTTTAGTGAATTTTTCAGTGAAAGTCAAGAACCAGGTCAACCGAAAGAGTTTTTACCTGAATTATTTCAAGATGATATAAAAGCTGAGGCCAAATTAAAAGTAATTGAAAAATTTCATGATAAAATGAAAGAACTTCAAAAATTAGTAAATGATCCAAAAAAGGGAAAGAATTTAATTGATGATATGGATGATTATAAAGAAGAATGGGATGCTTTAATAGATGAATTATGGAACGATGATATTAAGACACGTGCCTCAACCCAAAATATGTATTTTGAAGTAATGGCAAATATGGACGATCCTTGTCCTAAAACTAAATATATAAGGCTTACTAGGAAACGGATTAAGATGATTGGGGCTGTCGCTATCGCAATGGGGGCAGTAAACCTGATTTTTGGCACAATAGAGATGCTCAGGCTAGCGGCAGATGGAGCAGCAGGTCTGTTTAAAGATAGAGAAGCAGAATATTTCATGAGGATGGCGGGAGCTACTTGCACTACGCTAATGGGTGGTCTCACCGTTATTGCAGGTGCCCTTTTATTTATCCAAGCATTACCAAAGGCCGCAGGCAAGAATTTTTTAAAAGCAGTAAGGTTTCTTGGCAAGGCAATTAGCGTATTAGCAGTTCTAACCTATGCATTTGGAATTGGAACGCTCATAGCTCAATTAAACGCAGGTGATATAAGTCAGGAAGAATTTAATTTCGAGCTTGGAAAAATAATCATAGAGATCGCATTTGATATAGGGATAGGATTAGCTATTGGAGCAGCAATAAGCTCAACGGGATGGGGCATTGCGGCAGGATTAGCAGTTGCAGGACTAAGTGCCTTGGCAGGTTGGGTCGCATCCTTGTTTAATCATCCAAGATTCGATGTAATAACATCAAGTGACCCTAATTCAGGTACAAGATTAATCATTCCTGATGATACTCTCCATAATATGAGAAGGCATGGAAGCTTGAGAGTTGGAGATAGAATTCAATTTTATATAAGAGCTAAAAATACTGGAGATCGTCCCGCGTGGTTTAGGTCAAGGTTTGCCCTTGTTGGAGGGAGTGATCAAAGCTGGAGTGGTAGATGGGGTTCTTCGAATTACGGTAAAAATTCAATCCATCACAATACTTTTACATCATATATCGGAACTGGTACTACTGATGTTCGATATAGATTAAGGATGCAGATGGACTGGGAAAAGTTTCATATTATTGTATTTGTTCCATGGTGGACGAGAGAAACAGGATTTAGATATGATGAGACAGAATCACTCGGATTGCTCGCTGTAGAATCTACAATATTAAATTTCTATGCCCAAACCGAAGAATTAATGAACTTGGCACAGTTAATCAACAAGTATCAAGAATTAGAACAGGAATACAAGTGGAAAGATATGTATTATACTGCTAGTGAAATCATGGCAAGAACGCAAAGCCAATCCAAGATTAGCTATGACCTTTATAATAATATCGTGAGTAATAAGATCGATTATGATGGAACCACGTATGATGAATATACGACCTCTAATTTTGAAGAATATTTATTATTAATTGAGACTTTTTATGGTAATGGATTTAGAGCAAAACAATTATCTTTAACGCCAACTGAACAAGAGATCTATGATGCAGAAGGAGATCAAAAGCGTTTTCATCTAAAAGTTCAATCATATGATGCATCTGGTGGTGCGATTCTCATTCCTAAACAATGGTTTGAAGAAACTGATTTTGCAATTTATGATGAATACAAGACAAAGAGAGACAATTTGCCTTTAAGAACTAATATAAGGATGGATTTAGGGATTGATATAATTGATATTGATCCATTGACGAGATCTGCAGATGTGGATTTTGATTTGAAGCTTGAGTCAAATAGTTTTGAAGGTGACCAGTCAAAAATGGTTGAATTTAGATTCGAGACTCCTTCAGGATTCGAAATTTTAGGAGATCAAATTTATTCAGTGACTCAGCCATTATCCTCTGAGTTCAGTTTTACCCTTGATCAGATCGATTATACTCTTGGTATAGGTATTTACTACATAGATTTTAAGATATTTCTAGATGGTAATCCAAATCCTGTGTATGAAGAATCCATACCATTCAGGATAATGGGATTTAGCAAGGTAGATATGGAAACATACACACCTACAGAAGCAATTATTCCAGGATTTCGGGACTAAATCCAATAAATATATATTTTAAATCTCTCTTCATTGCCTCTTTAACACATATTGTATGAATCAGATCCGTGCAAATATGACAAGTTTCTAAAGTTAAACACTTTTCAGGC
>JAEOTJ010000256.1 GCA_016839905.1 Promethearchaeota archaeon
AAAAAAAAAAAAAATTATATTTATAATATACTTTCTCCTCTTTCCTTTGTTCTTATTCTGATTGCGTCGGATATTGGGGAGATAAATATTTTTCCATCTCCTGGTTTTCCAGTTTGGGCTTTTTCAATAATTATTTCTATTATTTCCTCTACATTGATCTTATCACTAATTATTATCTCTAGTTTTAGTTTATCTATCCACGGCAAGCAATATTCTCCTGCTCTCCCCATCAATTTGATCCCTTTTTGAGCACCGTGACCACGTACATTATATATCGTCATTCCCTTTATTCCTTTCTCATCTAAAGCTTCTTTAACAGGCTCTAACTTTTCAGGTCTAATAAATACTTCGATCTTTTTCATTTTATCACCTCATCCTACCTTTTCTCCGTGAAGTGGAATGTCCAAACCAATATATTCCATTTCAGGAGGGACTCTAAACCCTATAGTTTTATTTATGATCCAAGCTAATGCAAGCGTAACACCAAAACTAAACCCGATAGTTACAATAACCCCTACGGTTTGTATCCATACTTGTCCGGGATTTCCAATGATTGCACCTTCAGCGCCAACAGTGGCAAAAATTCCCGTAGCGATTGCTCCCCAGATTCCACCTGTACCATGTATAGATATTGCGTCTAATGATTCGTCTACTTTAGATTTAGCTCGTTTTTCCAAGACAAATAAGCATATTACTCCTGAAACCGCACCTATAAGAAGGGCAGCCCATGGAGCAACAAATCCTGCAGCAGGAGTGACAGCAACTAATCCTGCTAGAGCTCCTGAAGCGAGAGCAATAGTACTAAATTTTCCCGATTTCTTGTATTCTATAAGCATCCAAACTAAGGCACCCGCACAAGCTGCAATATGAGTATTGAACATTGCTAATATAGCAATATCATTAGCCGCTAAAGCGCTCCCTCCATTAAAGCCAAACCACCCCAGCCATAGTAGACCCGTCCCTAAAAGAACGTATGGAATATTAGAAGCTTCCATTGGTTCTTTCTGGTAATCTTGACGTGGTCCTATTACAAGTGCAACTGCCAGGGCGGCAAATCCCACATTAATATGAACAACGGTCCCTCCCGCAAAATCTAATGCGCCCATAGCACCTAACCAACCTCCCGCACCCCAAACCCAGTGGGCGATTGGAGAATAGACAATAATGAGCCAAATCGAAATAAATATTACAAAAGCTCCAAAATTAACTCTTTCTGAGAATGGACTTGCTATTATTGCAACAGTTATAATCGCAAACATTAGTTGGAAAGTCATAAATAGCATATCAGGAATATTAGGTGAATAGGTATTACCCGAATCCACATTCATTAATCCTGCATAATCCAACCCTCCTATAAATCCCCCACCAACATCAGGAGCAAAGGCAAGACTATAGGATATGAAAAACCAGATTATAGATACAACAGCAATTGATACAAAACACATAGCCATCATATTTATCATGCTTTTTTTGCGCAGTAAGCCACCGTAGAAGAATGCAAGAGCTGGAGTCATTATAAAAACCAATCCGCTGCAAATCAGAATATACGTAATATCTGCGGCTGACATTTTTATTTATCACATCTTTTTTTGTTTTTTTTATGTTTATATTTTTTTGTAAAATATATATTTTGAATCTTAATTAAAAAGAGTATAATTGCAAATATAAAGCTGATTGAGAATTAAAACTACACCTTATGAAAATTTAGGTAATAAACTTTATCTTTTAAGCGCGAGTGTGAACATTTTTATTATTATATGATAAAGTATGAACTTTTCATAACAGAGTAAATAAAGCTATAGAACATTAGTAAACAAAATTTTAAAAATAAAACTCACCTAAAAATGAAGCAATTAAAAGTGTGTTTAGGGCAAATTAACCCTATAGTAGCTGATGTAGAGTATAACGCAAATAAAATCGTTAAGATCATTCAGAACCATCAGGAGGTGGATATTATAGTTTTTCCAGAGATGAGCCTAGTTGGTTATCCATTGATGGATCATATCCTCGATCCATTAATGCAAAAAGGGAACTTAGAGGCAATAGAGAGGATAAAGAATATTAATTCTAAAGCAACAATAATATTGGGTACTTTTACTGAGCCAGAAGAGTTAATTGGAAAACTCCAACCATTTTACAATTCAGCAGTCGTTATCAAAGGAGATGAAGTCATATACACAGAAAATAAACGACTGCTTCCCAATTACGATGTTTTTGACGAACGCAGATATTTTTCCTTTGATAAGAAGTTTAAACCAATTGATATTAATGGTGCAAAAACGGGTATATTAATTTGTGAGGATATTTGGGATAACACTTATGATATTAAAGTGTCAAATAACCTTGTATCAAATGGAGCAGAAATTTTAATAGTTATTAACGCTTCTCCTTACCATATTAAAAAAATCGAGCTAAGACAAGATCTTATAAAGAAAAAATCAAAAATGTTCTCAATTCCAATTATTTATTTAAATACGGTAGGTGGTCTTGATGAGATAGTTTTTGATGGACAGAGTTTTGTTACAAATAAAATAGGTCAAGTAATTCATCAAGCAAAAGCTTTTGAAGAAGATATAGTTGAAGTTGATATTGATTTAGAGAATAACGAGCCCATTGAATATTTACCGCTAATATTAGACTGGAGAGAGGAGGTAATAAGCGCATTAAAATTAAATGTCTACGATTATTATCATAAAAGTGGATTTTTTAATGGTGTTGTTTTAGGGTTAAGCGGGGGAATAGATTCTGCAATTACTTCTTACATATGCGCTGAAGCTCTCAGACCTGAAAAAGTCACCAATATAATGATGCCTACTAGATACACTTCTCAAGAGAGTATAGATCTCGCTCGCGATCTCTGTGAAAACATGCAAATGAATTACATTATTCATCCAATAGATGATATTTTCGAGGAGTATGAAAAGGATTTAAAGAAAAATATGGGAGATCTAAAGTTTGATGTTGCAGATGAGAACCTACAGGCAAGGATTCGAGCAACTATACTCATGTATTATTCCAACAAGTTTAATTGGTTGTTAGTTTCTACGGGTAATAAATCAGAGATCGGAGTTGGTTAT
Source organism: Promethearchaeota archaeon (assembly GCA_016839905.1). Next base: position 3,078 of record JAEOTJ010000256.1, read on the forward strand.
TGTACTTTATATGGAGATACATGTGGAGGTAAAAATATTCCTGGAGACCTTTTAAAGGTCCAAATATATGATATATGTGAGTGGATTAATAGAGAAAAGGAGATAATCCCAAAGGGGATTATTACTCGCCCTCCTACGGCAGAATTAAGAGAAAATCAAAAAGATGAAGATTCATTACCACCTTATAGCATTTTAGACCATATTTTAGAAGAGATTATTAAACATGGAATAGGTAATGAATTAAAACATCTAGAAGAGAAAGGAATTGACTCTGAAACTATTAATCGAGTTCGGAAACTATATTTAAGGTCAGAATTTAAGCGGAGACAATTAGTTCAATCAATTAAAGTTAGCGAAAGTGCTTTTGGTACAGGGAGAAGATACCCAGTATTAAAGAGGTTAAAGTTTTAAGACTCTAAAATCTTGAATTTTTAATGGACAAAAAAGATTTTGTCGTTATAATTCTTGCTTTTTGTTCATTCTTTTTCTGTTATATATTCTTTTGTCCACATTATTAGGTCATTGAATGATCATACCAATAACATTATATATATTTATGCACTATCTGATCATAAATATAACTAAATATAATTTTGTATAATTAAGTAAAAAAAATATAAACAAAATGAAATAATATGATAGAAAGAGAAGATCCAGAGCGTTGGAAAATTTGCGATAAAGTAATAGAAACGGTGAAAGAGCAGGATATTAAATTAGTTTACTTCCAATGGACAGATATTCACGGAATTATTAAATCTTTTGAAATAAATGCTAAACGCATTGAAGATTTTCTTCAAGACGGAGAACATTTCGATGGGAGCTCAATAACAGGATATGGAGCTATAGAAGAGTCTGATAAAACTGCAGTACCAGATCCAACTACTTTTCAGATAATGCCCTGGCGTAAAGAGAATAAAGTCGCTAGATTCATCTGTGATATATACAAACCAGATGGAAATAGATATGAAGGCGATCCGCGTTATATACTCCAGAGAGTAGTTAAAAAAGCTACTGCCCTTGGATATAGTTATTCTTGTGCTCCTGAACTTGAGTTTTTTGTTATTGATACAGATACAGGGAAGGCATTTAAGCCTGGTGATATGCGTGGATATTTTGATTATGACCCTTATGATATAAATGAACAAATGCGGTATAGGATTAATGAGTATTGTGATGCTATGGGTATAGAAACCGAAGCAATACATCATGAAGTTGCCCATGGACAGCATGAGGTAGATTTTAAGTATGATAAAGCGGTTGAAACTGCCGATAATACAATAACTCTTAAAACAATAATCAAAACTGTGGCCGCTCAAGATGGGATGATTGGCACTTTTATGCCCAAACCATTTGCAGGAATTAATGGTAGCGGCATGCATGTCCATCAGAGTTTATGGAAGGATGGTAAAAATATCTTTTATGATGAAAATGATAAAGACTATATCTCTATGACCATGAAAAAGTTTATAGCTGGTCAGCTTTATCATGCAAAAGCTATGTGTGCTGTGTTGAGTAGTTGGCCAAATTCCTATAAGCGCTTAGTACCAGGCTATGAGGCACCAGTATATATAGCATGGGGATTTAGAAATCGATCTCCGCTTATTCGGGTGCCGGACTTTAGCGGAAAACCAAATGCTGCGCGTTGTGAAATTAGGTGTCCCGATCCTGCAGGAAATCCATACCTTCAATTTGCGGTGCTTCTGGCTACAGGATTATATGGATTAACAACTGATGATATTAAAGTACCTGAAGCTACTGATGCAAATGTTTATCACTTTTCAACAAAAGACCTTGAAAAGTCGGAGATTGATGCGCTTCCAGGGAGTTTAAGATCCGCCTTAGTAGAATTCAGGGATTCAGAATTTATGAAAGAGACTCTTGGTGAGGATCCTTGGAAAAACTTTTATTACGCCAAATTGGAAGAGTTCGATGCCTATAGAATTAATGTAAGCCAATGGGAAAGAGATAGATATATTGTAAAACTCTAATTTTTTCTTTTTTTTTTCAAAATTTATTATAATATAACTCATATATTCTGAACATTTTTTAATAAAACCTTAATATCCTATCCTATTGTTCATTTAATATTATTATAAAGCAGAGGAAATGATCATTTTCTCATAAAAAGCTGAAAATAATAAAACTTAAAAGTTATAAGATAATATAACTTATTAAGGAAAATATATACTAAATATAGTATAATATAGATTTTTAAAACTTCTGTCAGCATTTTATTATAAAAAATGTTAAATATAGGAGATAAAACACTATGCAACAGTTAGTTTTTAGCACGGGCACTCTGGCCCTAGATAAGTTAATAGATGGTGTTTTACCCGGTGATAATATTGTATTTCAAGTTGATAATTTAGGAGATTTTATTCATTATGCTCACAATTTCTGTTATGATAATAATGAGAACGAGCGTCCTTTAATTTATTTTCGATTTGCTGATCATGAATCCTTGCTCCCTGAGAATGCTCATGCAGAAGTTTTTAAGCTTCATCCAGAAGAGGGATTTGAACCATTTATTGATAATATATTCACGACTATTGAAAAATTTGGATATGGAGCATGTTATATATTTGATTCTTTAAGTGAATTGGCAGTAGATTGGTATAGCGATCGAATGGTCGCAAATTTTTTCATGTTAACCTGTCCTTATTTATTTGATTATAAAACGGTTACGTTTTTTGTCTTACTCAGAGATAGGCACAGTCAATATACAATCTCAAAAATCCACGAAACCGCCCAAGTCATCTTAGATGTACATAATAAAGAAAAGAAGCAATATATTCATCCATTAAAAGTGTGGAAGCGACATTCCCCTACAATGTATATGCTACATATTTGGAGTGATGAGAAATTTGTCCCCATACGTCTGAGCGCAGAGATCTCTGATATTTTAACAGGTTACGAGCAAACATGGACAGACTTATCTACCCGGCTTCATAATGTTCGTTCAAGGACATTTTCTCAAGCTTATGAGCTTTTAAGAGATTTTGAATTGGGATTATGTAAATCACAAGATTTAGAGCCAATAAAAGAGCGGATCATTCGAATGATAATAACTCGTGATCAAAACCTAATGTCAATGGTGAAAAAATACATTAGATTAAGAGATCTACTTGATATAGGACGACGAATGATCGGATCAGGACTAATCGGTGGTAAATCGGTAGGGCTATTACTTGCTCAAGCCATAATAAAGAAATCAAATTCAAAATGGAAAGACAAGCTTGAACGACATGATTCATTTTTTATAGGTTCTGATGTATTTTTTACTTACTTAGTGTTAAATAAATGCTGGTGGCCACGATATCGCATAAGAAAGTGTGAGGATTTTGACGAGTTAGCAGCTGAAGGACGAGATATACTTTCAAATGGAGTGTTCCCACAGGATATAGTAGATCAATTTAGAAATATTCTAAATTACTTTGGACAATCTCCAATAATAGTTAGAAGTAGTAGTTTATTAGAAGATGCTTATGGGAATGCGTTCTCTGGAAAATACGAAAGTGTTTTTCTAGCGAATCAAGGTACTCCCGATGAGAGACTCGAAGCTTTTATAAATGCAGTTAGGACTGTGTATGAAAGTACTCTTAGCGAGGATGCTCTAAATTATCGCTTACGTAGGAAGCTATTAGATCAAGATGAGCAGATGGCTATATTGGTCCAAAGGGTTTCAGGATCTCCCTATGGAGATCTATTTTTTCCACAACTTGCGGGAGTAGGTTATTCATATAATCCATTCCTATGGAATAAGGATATTGATCCAAGAGCAGGATTAATTAGATTAGTTTTTGGCCTCGGAACTCGTGCTGTAAATAGACATGACGATGATTATACAAGGATAGTAGCTTTAAATTTACCCGAGAGACGTCCTGAGGCTAATAAAAATGAAAGATTAAAATATAATCAGAGAAAAGTTGATGTACTTAATTTAAAGAATAATTCATTTAATTCTAGGTTTTTTGATGAACTTGCTTTGGAAGCCGATGGTTTACCAATTGAGAAGTTTAGTTCAAGAGACTTTGAAGCTGAGAGTAGGTTGATCCAGAGAGGTCGCGAAAGAATAATATATTATTTAGATTTAGATAAATTCATTTTAAAAAGTCCTATTGTTGAAGATATGAAAGAAATGTTAAATACTCTTGAGAAAGCTTATGATTATCCGGTTGATATAGAATTTACTATTAATTATATTCATGAAAATGTTTATAGAATATACATACTTCAATGTCGTCCACTTCAAGTAAGAAGTGAGACTGATGAATTTAATGAGCCAACTGATATAAAGGAAGAAAATATATTAATAAAAACTACAGGTCCCGTTATAGGGAATGGTAAAGCTACTACTATTGATAGATTCATTTATGTAGTTCCGGAGAAATATGGTAAATTATCCATTCAAGAACGTTATGCTGTTGCTAGAATAATAGGTAAGATAAATCGAATGCATAAAGAATCTGGGAAAGAAACTGTTTTTCTAGCGGGTCCTGGCCGTTGGGCAACATCTAGCCCTTCTTTAGGAGTCCCTGCTACGTTTCATGAGATAAATTCAGCTTCAATCATTTGTGAAATTGCTGAGATGCATGAGAATTTAAATCCTGATGCATCATTAGGGACTCATTTCTTTAATGATCTCGTAGAAACAGATATGTTCTATATGGCAATCAATCCTCGAGAGGAAGGAACCATTTTAAAAAGAGAAAGATTTGCAAAAATGGATAATCAGCTTACTCAACTTATTCCAGATTCAAAAAAATTTGAAAATTTAATTTATGTTATTGATGATCAAAGAATGAAATTATATGCAGATCCATTTAAACAAATAGCATTATTATATATACTTGAAGAAGAGGATTAGATTAAAATTATGAAAACTAAACAGGAGATTGTATTATTTCCCGGATGCATGATTTCTTACCGGTTGCCTTTTATTGAAGTATCAATAAGGAAGGTCTTAAATTTTTTTGGAATAAAATTTTCTGAGCCAAATCCACGATTTTCATGTTGTCCAGAGCCTAATGGAATAAAGAATTCTGATGAAGTTGCATATATAATTACCGCGGCTCGAAATTTAGCTCTTGCTGAGGAAGAAAATAAAGATATTTTAACCCCATGTAATGGTTGTTTTGAAACATTAAAAGGAGTTAGAAGCGAGATTCGAGTAGATAGCCATATACGAAACCACGTCAATTCACATCTCAATAAAATTGATCTAGAGGTTAGTGGGAGAAGTGATGTTCTACATCTCATAGAGTTTTTTCATAAATTAGGAAAAGACACAATTAAAGATAATATTAAATATCCTCTAACAGGTCTACGTGTGGCTGTTCATTACGGATGCCATTTTTTACGACCAAGCAATAAGATTCAAATGGATGATCCCATGGAACCACATATATTCGATGCTTTAATTGAGGATTTAGGAGCAAAAAGCATTGAGTATGATAGGAAAATGGATTGTTGTGGCGGGAGCCTTGCAAGAGCGGATAATTCGGACTCAGGTATGGAAATGGTTCATAGTAAATTAGAAGTAATGAAAGAAAGGAGAATTGATTGTATTGTCGTGGGTTGCCCTCAGTGTTTTACTCAATTTGACCATATTCAACAGGATCTCAAGAAATTAGATTATGATTATGATATTCCAGTATTATATTATTCAGAGTTATTATGTATTGCATTAGGAATCGATATAAGAGATATTGTAAGAAAAGTTCACAGGACTCCATTAGATAAAATCTTTAAAAAAGTGGATCTTATACACCAAAAAAATAAAGAGATTAAACAATATTTTGAATTGGATTTCTTGAAGAAATGTTATGATTGTGGGGCATGTAATGATGATTGTCCAGTGGCTAAGATCACTACATTTGATCCTAAACAAATTGTTAAAACAATACTAGAAGGGAATCTTAATGAATTGTTAGAAGATCCCTCCATTTGGATGTGTCTTGATTGTTATGTATGTTATGAACTTTGCCCAATGAGGATAGGTCTTGTCGAAATCTTTACAATTTTAAGAAATTTGGCTAGAGAAAGGGGTTTTATTAGTAAAGGTTTTGATAATGAATATAAATCTTTTAAAAAGATGGGAACAGTTGCGATGTTCTCTAAGTCTGCTCGGAAAAGAGTAGGATTAGAAGCTAAGAAACCCGAACTTGATGATTTAAAAAAATTATTAAAATCAATTGAAATAGAAAAAAAAAATGAGATGAGAGAAAAACAATGAGATGGAAAAATTATACATCATTGCCTGAGTCGTGTAGAAAAGAAAGAGTTTTTGATGGATGTGGTATTTCCGGTTTTATTAATATTGATGGGAAAAGAGTCAAAGGAGATATAATTAAAGACATGCTATGTATTCTAAATGCAAGAGAAAATGGATTAGGTGCAGGATTTGCGGGATATGGAATCTATCCTCAATATAAAGATTTCTATGCAATTCATTTTTTATTTGATAATGATATTATAAGATCGAAAACAGAAGATTATCTGGTCTCTAAAGGTGTGATAGCATTTTCAGAGCCTATTCCTACAAAATTTCCTCTAAATATTGATAATCCACCTCTAGTATGGCGAGCATTTTTCAATCCACGAGAATTTAAAAGTGTTAGTAATGATGAGTTGATGGTCCAACTAGTAATGGAAATTAATGAAAAAATTGAGGGCGCATACGTCATGTCTTCCGGAAAAAATATGGGGGTTTTCAAAGGAAATGGTTGGTCTCATGAAATCGCAGAGTATTACATGATTGAAAATTATGAGGCAGATATGTGGCTCGCTCATAGCCGCTTTCCAACGAATACTCCTGGATGGTGGGGCGGAGCACATCCATTTAATATATTAGGCACTTCAGTAGTACATAATGGTGAAATCACATCATATGGAACGAATAAGAGATATTTAGAATCTTTTGGTTATAAATGCACTCTTTTCACCGATACTGAAGTTATTGCTTATTTATTTGATTTACTCACTCGAAGACATAAAATTCCTGTTTCTATCGCGAGTTTAGCATTCGCACCACCTTTATTCCACGAAATAGAACAGATGGGTAGAGAACAGCAAATAGCCCTGAAAAATATCAGGGCAACTTATAGATCTGCAATGTTGAATGGTCCCTTTTCAATTATAGTAGGACAAGCAGATCCCGTGCCAACATTGATAGGATTAAGTGATAGAAAAAAATTACGACCCATGGTAGCAGGAATATCTGAAGATGAGAACACTATTTTCTTGAGTAGTGAAGAATCTTCCTTCCAAAGATTAATGCTA
>JAEOTJ010000257.1 GCA_016839905.1 Promethearchaeota archaeon
CAGAGAATGATAGTTTATGATGTATGAAGGTAACAAATCCAAAAATCTATATTATATCCATTCAAATTTTAACAAAACAAGTAAAAGAAAAAAAATTGGGTTATCACCTAAAAGGCATTAACCTCTTCAATTTTAGAAAGTTTTAAATTTTTAATAATAATCAAATTAATAATAATTAAATAAAAATTGACAAAAAAAGAGGAAAATTAATAAAATGAGTGATATATACTTTCCAATAGATTCAACAAATTTAAGGTACCAAATATCTTCAAGAGAAAACATAATTTATAGTACAATGATGAAAGGCAGTTTTGTAGCTGCTGGTAATATGTCGACAAAATTTCAATCACATATTCTTATGACTGAAAAAGGTTTTTATTGGCAAATACCAAAAAAAAGAAGACAACCGGATTCATACTTTACAGAATGGAGTAGAATTAAGATAATAACACGTGGGATGATTGGTTTTAGATCGGGGATTGGTATAGGCACGGGTAATCTTAAATTAATGAGAATTGCACAATTTGAAACTCAAGAGAATTTTAAGAAAAGAAAAAAAGAATTTGCTTTTAAAATATATCCTTATATTATTAAATTACATTCTACATGGCTGGCTGAAAATGAAAATAATCCTTCAACTGCAAAACGACAAATATATTTTATTAGAAAAAAACTAGCGAAAGCTCAAAGGCGCTTTGAAAAAGCCAAGAAAAAAAACGAGGTCTAAATATTTTTTTTTTAATTAAAAAAAGATTTATATGAGTTATAAAAAACACTTTCCAGATGTTTGTATTAAATGTCAACGTTTAGATGTTGAAATAATTGGATTTCCGTGTACTAAAACTAAGGCGGGATTATTAGGATTATCTGATTCATTTCAAACGATTACTATTTACATTCCGGTATGTAAAGACTGTGAATATGATTTTAATAGATTTATAAAAGCAAAAAAAAGATTTTTGTATAGTATTTATGCTATGATTGGATTTCTTGCTCTTTCTTTCTTCGCCGTAATCTTTACTTTTTTTCTCGGATTTGGTTTTAGTGGATACGGTCTAAATCCAATTCAAATATTTTGTTTAATCCTATCACTCATTATGGGAATAATATCTCTTTTTATGCTGATTCCATACATCGCTCATCCAGCTAGAATTAGTAAATATATTAGACTTAAAATGAATGGAGATTTTTCTATAAAAGATCCTCAATATATAGAATATACAAGAGATTATATAAAATCTAAATTAATCAATGAAATGAATGATGAGATAACTGGAATAAATATGATCTCTTGCCCTAAATGTGGCTCTCACCAACACTTGGGAACTGATTTTTGTAGAGCTTGTGGTAAAAATTTAAAAAATTAAAAAAAAAAGATTGAGATGTTTTTGTTATCTCATAAAAAAAAAATTTACTTATAATAAATAACTATACTTTATTACCACATTGAGAACAAATTCCTGACTCTATATCAACATTGATCATACATCTTGGACAAATAACGGTTTTCTGAGTTTTATTTCTCACTCCCTTTCTAGCATAATGTATTACATAATCAATAAAACATAAAGGTATTGCTACAAGTGCACCAATTATTAATGACAAGGGCATTCCTAAAATGGGATTTAAACCAAAGCCAATTCCTATAAGTACAAGTAATGCAACAATAGTTAATATACTATCTTTACAACTTTTTGTCATCTTTTTTACTCCACCTCAATTTTTATAAAAAAAATCTTATAATTAATATGATAAAATACTATTTAAAACTTAATAGTAAAGAGAATCTATAGTATAAAAATCATTTTAAAAAAAAATAAATAGAATCCTATGAATTATCTTGAAATTTTTATTTTCGCTTTTAAATTTTATGTTTTTATGTTCTGCTCTCCGTGAATAATTACTCTTTTTAACAAAATTAAAAAATTATCTACTCTTTAAATCTTCTATATAATAAATAATATTCATAAAAAGAACTTTATTAATATAAATGGAACAAGCAATTTGGTGCAATTATGGCTCAGAAAGAAGAACCTAATGAGAAAGAATCAGAGATAAATGGAGAAAAATCGGATATTAGCGAAGCTACTGAGGAAGACTCTGATGAATTAGATATTGAAAAAGAAAGAGACCGCCTACGATTCCATTATAGGGGATATACTCTAGATGAGTTAATAAAAATGAATATGGACCAATATATTCAATTATTACCTGCTAGAGCAAGACGATCATTAAAACGTGGTCTTCCCCCAAGACAAAAGAAACTTCTCGAACGCTTAAGAAGGGCTCATCGTGCTAAAAAGAGAGGCAAGGATTTATTAACTCGAACACATATAAGAGATATGATCATTTTCCCTGAAATGGTTGGACTCTCTATAGGTGTATATAATGGTAAATCTTTTGAAATTGTAGATGTAAAACCTGAAATGATTGGTAAATATCTAGGAGAATTTTCCTTGACACGAAAGCATGTACAGCATGGTTCTCCAGGGATTGGAGCAACTAGAAGTTCAAAATATGTTCCATTGAAATAATTTAAGATAAATTTAGATGATAAAAATGCCTAATTGGGGATATTCTTTCATAGAACAGAAATATGACACGGATCGACTAGCTAAGGCAGCTGGTCGAGATTTGAGAATTAAACCAAAACATGCTAGAGAGATTTGTGCTGTAATTAAAGGAATGAAAGTAGATCAAGCTAAGAGATTCTTAGAAGATGTTATTCAGTTAAAACAGGCAGTACCATATCGACGCCATAAGAAAAAACAAGCTCATAGAAAAAATTTGAACCAATTTAAATGGTACGCAGGTAGATACCCACAAAAAGCAGCAGCTAGAATATATGAAATAATCACGGCATGTGAATCAAATGCAGAATATAAAGGATTAGATTTAGATTTATGCAGAGTAATTCACG
>JAEOTJ010000258.1 GCA_016839905.1 Promethearchaeota archaeon
ATATAATACTTATTACAAGCACGATTGGAATAACGCTTATAATGATCTTTTTACTCAAAAAGAAAAGCATCGAACCCTAAATTAAATTTTATTAAAAATAAATTTTTCTATCTACAAATCATACTTTTACGGGGCAATCAGGTACGATAAATCAAACGCTATGGACATTCATTTGGACACCCTTATCTCATGATGATGTTATCATTATCGAATTTTTTGCGAATGATAGTTTTGGTAGAATCAGTAATGCAAGCATTCAAGTGAAAAAGCATTCCCCCGCTTCTCAAGATGATACACAGCCTCCAGATGGTTCAGATTTAATGATGATAATCGTGGTAATTAGCGTTATAGGAGGAGTTTCCGCCATAGGAGTCATAGGAATTTTAAAGCTCTATCATTGCATTTTAACTCTGCTATGAAAGCAGCTCGAAACAAGAACTTGCGGATTCTGTAAAACTCCTATAGATCTCTACTGATATACAAAAGATAACAATTACATGAAAATTCATGAACTTAGAACCACTTGGTTAAATCAAGATTCTCCAATTTTTTGTCATAATCTATGCAAACGCAAGTATTTAAAAGCGAAATATGCTTTAGAAATAAAAAACATTATTCCTCACTCTCCTTTTTCTTTTCAATCTTTTCCCATTGTCTTTCTAACCAATCATTAGGCTGGTTATCTGGTACTACTCCACAAGATCCTTCAAGACACCATTCACATACTAACCATTCTGATATATCTTGTTTGAATATTTGTTCCAATTTTTCATATTCTTCATTTTCTTCAGTATGTGGTATGTATCCTTCATCAATTAATTGTTTACATAAACTACATAGTTGTTTTTCTTCAAATGTTAGAAAATTAAACCACATTATCCCTCATCTTCTTTTTCCTTTTCAATCTTCTTTAATCCAAATAAGTTCTTAGCAGCAATTGGGGTACATCCTTCATTTACTAATTCTTCAATAATAATTTTTATAAATATGATAGCGCTTTGATTTATAAACACATTCAAAATAAATGTAAAATTTAGATATTCACTAATTTTTATTTATTATTTTATTTTTTGACAATTCCAATTCTATTAGTATTAAGAATATAAAATTAGTTTTTACATATTATTTTGAACAATTTAAAATGAAATATCAAAAAGATTCTTTATAAAGGATTTTCCATTATTTATGAAAAATTTTCCATTATTTTGAACAACTTTTTTCTTTTCACCAATTTATTTATAAATGATTTTCCATTTATTTTGAATTCTCACATGTGGTTTCGTTAAATGAAATGATAAATCGTTAAAAAATGAAATGATAAAAAAAATGAAATGATAAAAAAAATGAAATGATAAAAAAATGTACACTTCTTTCAGAAAAGATGAAACATTTTTCAGAAAAAATGAAACAATGATAGTTCATAACGTTTAATTTAAGAATTTCTTTTTTAATTTTAATATATTTTTTATTAATTTAAAATTGCCATATTTAGTATTTAAATTTCACTTTGAATAGATGTATCTAAGTGTGAGGAACAATAAAATATAATAGGTGAAACTGTTTTTATTCAGTAATTAAAAGTTTATTTTTAAAATCAATAAAAATACTGATAATATATGACTTATACTCATTCGACAAATCACAGTTTTAACCCGAAAATTGATTTTTGGAGACCAATAGAAAAATTTTTCAACTCATTTCCATATTGGACACAATGGAATAAATATCGTAGTAAAAATGACATTATTAGTTTTTATGAAACTGAAACAAAAGAGTCTTTTGACATTTATGATGATGATGTGGATATATACGGAAATGAGATAATCGAGTTATACATCCTCCGAGGGGCACATAATATACTATTAAAAGACATTCCTGAGGAGCAAAGGAAAAATACTCCAGTAGGAACTAGAATAAATCATACAGGAAAGATTATAAAGTTTTTATCAAATCATATTTCAAATCCAGATACCCTGCATAAATTCCAACACTTCTTTGAATGTGCCCATAAATTTCTTGTTAATATAAAAAATTTTGATATTAATAATCCAATAATTAGAAGCCACGGATTATCTGATAAAAGTGATGCTAATTATAAAAGTAAACAAGAAAAATTCATAGAAAATTACATTAATAAAGATAAAGCAATTATTAAACCAAGTGTTTTTAAAGATTTTTTCAACTCAGCGTGTAGAAAGCACGGGGTTCCGTTTGTCATGTTTACTCAAAATGACGAGTGTTATGTAATTCATACTACAGATATTTTTGTTGAAAAGGCGATATTGGATACACCTGTTTTCCTGAAAAATAATAACTTAAAACAAGCCAACGAGTATTTTGTTAAGGCAGTTACTTGGAGGGATAAAGGTGATTTTAAGGAAAGTCTGAATAATCTCCGTCAAGCAATGGAAGATATAAGGGATGAGACCTATAAAAAATATAATCTTGGAAATCCTTCTACAAGTCTTCACAATGATTTGATGAGGCTTTTTGACCAATATAAAGATAAGGTTTTTGATTTCTCAAAAATACCGCAATCAGATCCTAAAGAATTGGAAAAAATTGTTTCAAAATTAAAAGAAAGCGTATCATTGGTATTGAAAATGACCAATATCGGGTCTCATAAATCCTCAGTTCCAACTCTAATTGATGAAAACACGACTTTATTTGCTTTGGGGTTAGTTGCAGCAATATTCCCTTATTTATTTTACTTATTAAAATAAAAAATAAAGTGAGAATTAATTATGGATTTAGCAATCAAGTACGGACTTATGATTTAAATATCTAAATATTCAAATAATTTTTATGACCTTTTTATTTTTTTTTGGAGCTGGAGCTAGTTTTGGTTCTAATAGTATTTTGCCAGAACCACCTCTGATGGGAAAAAATTTATTTAAAAAGCTTAAATTAGATTTTAAAAATTCTTGGGGGCTTTTAAATAAAGTGGAATTTAATGAATTTGAAGTAGGAATGGGAAAGATTTGGGATTCAAAATCTCAGATTGTACCCCTATTAATGAGGGATCTAGCTAAATATTTTTTAAAATTTCATGTTAATAATCCATATGAAAATCTATACTATAAACTTTTAGATAATATAATCAAATTAAATTTGCTTAACCAATCATTTTTTTCTACATTAAATTATGATTGTATTTTTGAAGAGATCTTTCATTTTTTAAGATATGAAGTTAATTATTTTTCTGAGGTGCCCAAAACTGATAAAGAAATTGTTTTTTGGAAACTTCATGGTTCAAGTAATTTTATTCCATCAAATAGGAAGGAATCAAACATTAAAATAGATATTAAAAATCAATTTGTCAAATATTCAAAATATGCATCTTTTAATCCAGATATTGAGGGGGTTAATACAAATGACGCTATAGATTTTTGTAATTCTGATACGGCTTTGTATCCATCTATGTGTATTTATTGTAAAGGGAAACCTTTACAAATATCATCCTATTTGAAAAATACTCTTATAAATTTTTGGCAAAGGAAAGTTATAACTTCAAAATATATTATCATAATAGGTATAAAGCCTCATCCTGATGATAAACATATTTGGGATCCTTTAATTAAAACTCAAGCTAAATTACTTTTTATTGGTAATAAAGAAAAATTTAAAGATTGGATAAAAGAATATAAACCGAAGGCTAATTATGAGATTTTATCCAATAGGTTTGAAGATGGATTACCAAAATTAATTAATTATATAAAGTTAAATTTTCTCAATTTAAATTAATTCTAATTCGTTGTATAGAATTAGGATCATCAATTTGAAGTGCTCCATACCAGCAAATATCAATAACATGATTTAAATTACCATCCGTACCCCCATTATATCTAAAAGTAACTTCTAAGGGGCTTTTCTCGATTAGTTTAAAAGTGGGTTTATTTTGTTTCGATTTAGGAATACAAACGAGTTTATGATTGTTTTCTTTATCTGCGTTATGAAAGAGTTCAATCCATTTAAAGATATCATCTAAATTTTCCAATTCTGTTTCTTTTGAAATTAATTTGCCTTCTGTTGTCAGGATCGGAGGATCAGTTTTAGCTCGGCGATGGATGTTAGAATCACTCATTAGAATAAATGGAGTGGTAAAACCAGCAATTTTTAGTTTATCTATAAGTCCCTTAACAGCACTATTTAGATTCTTAGCATAATTTTCACTTGATTTACCAAAAAAACAGTCAATACTTATATCTTTTTTATCGGTACCTCTTAATACAAATTTCTCTATTTGGTGGAAGAAGTTATTGAGGGCGGAAAAAATCCCCCTATGTAATTCTACCGCAACATTCTTTCCCATCGCAACGAATTTATCTATATCAGACTTTCTTACTTTTACGATCATCCAAATTTTTGCCACATAATCAATATTATATTCATTAGAGCTGACTTTACAAAGGTTTATCATACTTTTTTCTTGCTCTTTATTATAATTATCAAAAATCTCACTTTCTAATCGTTTTACTAACCCCTCTTTCCGTAATAAAGGAACAATCCCTATACTTCTTTGCTCTATGTCATCCTTTAGGATTTTCTTTATATCTTTCATCTGCTTTTCTGTTAATCCAAAAGAAATTCTAAAACACCTTTTTATATATAATCAAATCTTGAGATTTTAATGAATTAAGGGAATTTAAATTTATACTACTTTTATTTCAGTAAATTAATTCCTTAAATTCAAATTTTAAGTTTGGAATATTAAATTCGAGTTATATCTTAAAATTTTATGAAATCAACTGAAATAGATCAAGAGGAAAATAAGAACCAAACCAGAAGAGTAATCCCATAGGGTCTATTTTCTTCATTTCTTTAAGTTGCAAGTGATATTTTTCTTCCCTCTTTAATTTTCTTAGCTTTTCAATGATATTATTAATAATCTTTTCATCTTGAATTAGTTCTTTTGTTTTTAGATTCTCTTGTTGAAATACATCCATAGCTATGGGTGCTTTTATATCTTTATTATGTTGAAGTAACATCAATTTTCCTAAAAATGCAATTTTTGCAGAAGTTGTTCTCGTTTTTAATAAACTTAGTTTTAATTTTGTTGATGTATATGCGAATAGACCAGTTATCCCCCGTTTTAAAAAATCAGTTTTCTTTTTTATATATACATCTTTTATCCAACCAGGGGTATGTTGTGTCAAGGAAAAAAGCTTACAAATCTCAATAAGATCCTTAATTACCTTCTCAAATTCTAATTTAGGTAATGAACGTTTTTCTTTCTCAAATTCAAATATGTTATAGAAAGCATTATAAATTTCTTGAAGACTATCAGAATAATCTAATAATATAGAGATATCATATAATTGTTTTGCAAAATTCAAGGGATTTTTATCCATTTCTTTTCCAATAGTATTTGGACAGATTACTGTTAGTTTATCTCCTAATAAAGCATTTTTAGTTGGTGTTCTAACAGAATATTTCGATTCATAGAGAAATGTTTTAATGGGAGTATTCTGGATCTTATAATTAGGCTCATGGAGTAGGAAATCTAATTCAATTTTAGAAGGATTATCAAAAAATAAGGACGGAATATAAATATTATATAATATTAAATATGGTGGTAAATCTTCTCCTCCTACTCGTTGAAAATTATAAATTTTTTTATTAAATCTATTATGAATTTTCTTTAATATAGAGGTTATTTCTTCCTCTGAAGCTCCAATAGCTAAATCAATATCAATGCTTAATCTTTGTAGGCTTTCTGGAATTAATAATTGTACTGCTGAACCACCTTTAAAAATAGGATCTAATCCCATATCTCTCAATTGAGAAAGATATTCTAATCCATTTAAAGCTCTTTCATATAAATCTTGATGAATACCATTTCTTTCTTTTACTTGACTCAAGATAAACTCTTGGTCGAAGTATTTTTTCTCACCAATAAATTTTTCTTGGAAGTCCGAATTAAAAAAGACCATTAACCCTCCCCATTCCGAACATTTGATTCATACTTTCTTGTAGTTTCGAAATTTTTTCTATGTATTTATTTGGAATATAATTAGGAAGATCATCATATAATTTTGAAAGAATTAAAAGTAAATCAAGTTCAATATTTCTAGTCTTTGCATATCTCATTGAAAAACTGAAGTTAAATTCTCCTGTTTGAATCATCTTTATTAATATACTTTTTAATTCTTCTATTGGATAATTCAAATGTTCTCTAGTTATATAATAGTATAAATCAAGAATACATCTCTCTGAAATTGCTGTATTTACTTCATTTATTTTTAAAGTTCCATATAGATTCTTTCTTTTAAATAAAAATATCGGAACTTCATTTCTAAAGGATAATTCTTCAAAATCCTTTGATTTAGGATTAATAATTGATTCAATATTATTCTCAAATAATCTTTCCTTAATAGATTTTAATTCGAACATTTCTGCTGCTTCAATGAAAATATAATTTTTAATTGGAATATTCTGAAAAAATTCTTTAAAATTAAAAATGCTCCAGATTATAAACTCTAAAAATGGAGCATCCTCCTTAATATATTCATAAATCTCTTCTAATCTATGGTTAATTTCTGGTCTAAGTTTTGATTTTTGCAGAGATAAATACTCCCCTCTTCCAATTCTAGTTATTAATCCTTCTCTTTCTAGTCTACTCAAATAATTTGTAGCTGTAATTCTTTTAATATCAAATCTATTAACTAATTCTTTAATTGTAATAATACTTTCAGAACTCAATATACTATTTTTAATTTTTTCAGAAATTTTTGTTGACATTATTAATTCTTGATATACTTTTGTAATATAATAATGTTTTTTTACATTTTTATATTTTTGCTTAATCTAATAATATTTTAGATTTTATAGTTAATACTGATCTATTAAAAGGAAGATGTATAAATAAGATATTTGAACAGAGTATCCAAATAATCCTCAATAATGATTCTTTCATAAAATTTCTCTAATTTTAATTCTACTATAAATTCCTAATATAAGTCTGAATTTAATATGTATGTTCAATTATTTAAATTCAAGCTATAATTTTAGTATATAATTATTATTTGTTAAAGTGATTAAGTGATTATTGTTTAAATAACAAAACTCTTAATTATTTGATTATGATTAATCCCACTTTTTCATCACCATTGTTATTGATTTTGAAATACATTTTAACATGGGGATATAAAAAACAATTATTTATGAAGAACTAAATAATTTCGCATAACTGCATCGAGTCTTAATTTCAGGCGAAGATGTTTTATGTTTTACGATGAATTTTATCAGAGCGCGCTGGAACTCCTTAAAGGTACCAAAAAAGGTATTATGAGTGACAATTTTCCATAAGAACTTCCAAAACCACTCCATTGGATTTAGATCGGGAGAATAAGGTGGCAAGAACACGAGTTCGAGCCTATCTTTATTAGCTTCTAAAAATGGTTTCAGCACTTTTGAATGATGCGCTCGAGCGTTGTCCAAAACTATAATGAGCTTCTTAGGGGCTATATACCGGAAAAGAAGGCCCTCTAAATAGTGTTGAAACTGCGGAGCCTTTAGCGTATCTGAAAATGCTATGTGTAGATTTCCTTTAAGGGGTTCGACAGTTCCCACAAGGTGCTGGCGTTTCCGACCACCGTATGTGTAGATCTCTGGCTGAGAACCTTTCAGCGACCACATACGTGTTAATGACGGAGAGAATTGAACGCTTGCTTCGTCTTGGAATAGAACTACGTCGTCTGGTCCAAGAGAATCCAGTTTTTTTTAAAATCTCGAATGAATTCTTCCTGTTTTTCGGGATCTGCCTTAGGAAACTTGTATTTCGGACGCTGAAGGGTAAATCCTAATGCGTGAAGGAGTTTTTGAACGGTTCGCACGGTTAAAACCACTCCGAACTTTATATGAATGTGTTCTGCTACGGATTTTCCTTCCCAGTTGCTAAACTCGTAATTTAACTCGCGAGGCTGCGTCATTATATCCAATTTTAGTTCTTCTTTCTGATCCTGTGAAAGCCTGGAAGGGCGTCCTGGAGGTGAGCTTGGAGCGATGGCTTCTAATCCACCATCGTTAAAGATCTTTACCTAGGTCTGAATCGTTCTTCGAGACTTTTTTATCAGTTCTGCGACTATTGTGCAGTTCATAAACTCGTGCATTAAAATGAGAGCGTGATACCTCTCCTTCAGTTTGGAGCTCTTTTCTTTTTTGTAGAGCTCGACCAGTTCATTATAATCGGGTGAGCTCCTTGTAATTTGAAGTTTTTCCGTAGATTTAAGGACAGAAAAAAGCCTTATTTAAGGTTGTAATATCCAGGTGATATGAGAGAAGGAGCCGTGAAATGCGAAATTATTTAATTCGCCATAAATAGTTTAGAATATTTTAATTTAAAAATACCTTGAGTTAAAAATTCACTATCTTTTATTTCGAACCTCGTGTTTGATTTTTTAGTTCTGAATATTACTAACAGCATCATATCGGATAGATTAAACATTTCAATTCGAGCAGGTTTTTCCCAATAATGGAATTTTGCTATAATATTCGCTTTTTCATCATATATTGGACCATAACCCCAGTTATAATAATTTTTTCGATAAGAATAATATTTTCTAGAAGAATCAAAAATTTTCATCATAATTTTCTTTGAAAAATTGGATTTTAAAAAATATTTTACTTAAAAATTAAATATTTTGATAAACATATTTTTTTATGTATTTTAAATTTTTTTTAGATTAAAATGTCAAAAAGATTGAAAAAATTCTGTATTGTCTTAATACCAATAATAATTGCTCTGCAATCGAATTTCATAAGGATATCTGCACAAAATACAGAGATGTCGGGAAACTTAATTTGGAATTTGAATGTTGGGGATGTAATAATCTGGAGCGTAACTCAAAGTAATACTACTTATGGATTTCTTCCCAAAGATTCTCAATTTGAACTAGAAATTACTTCTTTAGAAATATGGGAAACGGGAGGAGGAAAACAAGCATCGCAAATAAATGCCACATTCTCCTACTATAATAGTTCAAGTAGCTCGACAAATTTTATCTTAAATAATTCAATGTTCCTTTTCTTTAATGCTTCCTTAAATGAAACATTATTATTTAACCCTGTTTTTGATATTGGTATTTTTATTCCAATAAGTTTCCAAAAGGATTTTTTTGAAGGTTTAAATGATTATTACATTGATTTGAATATATTTGATATTGGATTTCCTATAATATTTGAAAACAAAATAGAAAAGATTCATTTTATAAATATCACTAATCAAATTGATGTAGACTGGAAATTTAATGATCAGTTTATAAGCGATAAATTAAAAATTAAAAAAGATGGTGAAATTATTTATGAATTGACCTTAATATCAAATAATAGAGGTAGAGATAAAGATGGAAATAGAAACGATGAAATCTCAACAAATCTTTTTGTTATAATAGTGATAATAATATCATCTTTTATTGGAACAACTTTCATATTCATTTATATTTTGAGAAAAAAAGGGAAATTAAGAAGAAATGTAAAAATTGATGAGAACTTGAGAAAGAATAATGACTCAAAAAAAATAGAATTTGTTTAGGATCTTTTCAGATAATAAAATTGTTTTATTGTTAAGTCAGCTTTTGAAAAGTCTTCTATTTTACTAATTTTTTTAAGTAGCCTTCGCTTAAAAGTTATCCATTTGCCATTTCACTTGCTTCGGATTGTAAATAGCAATTATCTAACGCTTTTCGCCGTATCCATTACGATTAAAATCTATAATGCAAATTTTTTTATCGTTTGATAAGATGTTTATGTCAAATTCTTCTTAGGAGAATTATTAAATTGAATATTTTAACATTCACTAAGGTTGCGATATTTAGATGCGAATTTATTTAATACGTTATAAATAGTTTGATTTTATTATCATGTGAGATTAACCTTCCTATTTAAGAATTCTCTATTAACTTTATTTAACTTGCTTGAATGTTCAAATATTTTAGCTAGTTAATTAAGATATCCTATAAGGAGGATAAATGTTCCTCCAGAGTCTTATGATTTATTATACTTTTCCATCCCGCATGTCTATTCTTATTTCTCATTTAACAGATTACTCTGGTTAAAAAGTATAAGCTATAATAGCCTATATTCGTTTATAAATATTTTTTTTATAAAAATTTTTAAAGATCCTGAATTTTTATATATTATTTCTAATTTCATCATCTTAGAAAAGTCACACCTCAATTGTAAGAATTGTGTATCAATTATTTATTTTTTTAGGTTTTTTATGAATTAATGTCTAGTTTTAAAAACTCAAATTTGTATAATATTTAGATATTATCTTCGTTTAATTATGTTAATTAAAAC
>JAEOTJ010000259.1 GCA_016839905.1 Promethearchaeota archaeon
CGAGTACCTTGTAAAGGATCACAAAGAAGTCAGGTTCCATGCTCAAAAGGTGAAAGTATCAACAATTAAAAAAAGTTCTGGCGGAAAGCTAACTTATAAGTTAGGGTAGATTTTTTTTATTTTTTTTGAACTCGCTTGAATATGCTGAATAAATCTCTAAATCAATAAGGAGAATATATATATCTCTGGAGTATTAAAGGTGAGTCAGACTGCGTCTAATTGTTTTTTCTGAGTATTGCTGATGATACTCCTCGGCTTCCCAAAAATCTGAAGCTGGGAGGATTTGGGTAACAATTAGTCTTTCAAAATATTCTGATGTTTCGAGTTTCTTTTTAACGCTGATTGCCTTTTTTTTTTGATCCAAATTCAGATAAAAAACCGCCGAGCGATATTGCGTACCCACATCAGAACCTTGACGATTCAATGTCGTGGGGTCATGAATCGACCAGAATTCCTTTAATAAACCCTTATAGGACACCTTGGAGGGATCAAATGTAATTTCTATCGCCTCCGCATGCCCTGTCTCGCGAGAACACACATCTTTATAGGTAGGGTTTGGAAAATGGCCCCCTGTATATCCTACACGAGTAGAAATTACTCCCTCAACCTTGCGAAAATTAGCTTCGACACCCCAGAAACAACCTGCGGCAAAAATTGCTTTTTCATACTCCATGCTATATAAGTATAAAATAAAGAACATAAACCTATATGTAATTTTATATAATTCTAAGATCAATATCACAGATTTTCTATAAGTTACTCTCTATTGAAGCCTAAAGTGTATAAGACACTACTTTTAATGATAGAATTTCCATATATGGTCTATGGAGTCAAATTCATCTAAAGACTTAGAAAAAAAAAAATTAACTCTGGAACAATATCATGTTCTCCGTGAGAAAGGAACTGAACGGCCTTTTACCGGGAAATATTGGAATCACCATAAAAAGGGCATTTACAAATGTGCAGGTTGCGGTGCGTCACTCTTTTCTTCTGAGAAAAAGTTTGATTCTGGAACCGGTTGGCCGAGCTTTACATCTCCCCTTGAGAAGGAGAATATTCAGGAAGAGATCGATGAAACCTATGGAATGATCCGAACTGAGGTTCTTTGTAGTAAATGTGGAGGGCATCTGGGACATTTATTTAAGGACGGTCCTAAGCCCTCTGGCTGTCGATACTGTATTAATTCGATTTCCTTGGATTTTTCTGATACGAGAACTTTTTAGTTGAACTTTGCGAACTTTTTTTTTGAACCAGAACATTTTAATTTACTATCAATTAATGATCATACTCTATAAGCTGTACTTTTGATAAGATTCTTAATGATAACTAAGGAACTCTTAGCGATGATATTAATAGTGCTAACTACAAATTAAAAAAAAAAGAATTTCTGTAATTATTCAAATTCTTTTAAAATCTTTTCCGTACTCTCAGAAAGATCTCTATAATTTCTTCGAAATATTTTCGTAAACATAGGGTTTAACTTAATATAAATCAGATAAGCTGGCACCATAAAGAACATCATTATAAATGTTTCGAGCAAGACAAAAATTATTCGCTCAGTATCATTTATACTAACATAGAAACTTAATGCTGTAACAAAAAATATAATCGAGGAGATTCCAGCATAACCTTTTATCATACTATTAAATTTTATATATGTAGGTTCAATTTCGAATAATTTATCCTTTTTATTATTAGGAATCTTATAATGCATTAATCCAATATCCTTCATTGTCCAAGAAATTGATAATAATCCAACAGCAAAAGGAAGAATAAGTAGCGATAATCCACCAAAAGTACGTGAATAATAAAGTGGATTTTCTTTATATGCTGCTATAGATTCAGGACGGCCAATATAACTCTGTTCTACTAGCGCATCGGACGTTAACAACGCAGGATCTATTATACCCATGGAAACTAATGCAGCATTAAGACCCATAATTAATAGAAAAAGGAATATAGCTCTCTTGAAAAATAAATTTGGATCCAATTCTAAAGATCCTGTATCTACATACCCATTTTTATATTTAGACCATACTTTATTTTTCAAAAACATAATAGCTGGAATAAAAATTAATGGAAAAAGAACAATGCATACTATAGTAACCAAAGATGGCCATAAAAAGCCGAAGATTAGCATATGAGTATTATATTCCAAACCAGTGAATTCCATTGTTTGACCTTGATGAGACTCGTTACTTGCCGACGTTATTCCCATAATTAATGCTATAACACCAAGAATATATATTATTAATTTCGAGATCTTATCTTTATTATTTTTTTTTTCATCATTCATCTCATATCCCCAAAAAAAATGATTATTTTTATATTAGACATAGTATAATTTAAAACTTTTAACTATTTTTTCAAATTAATGATAATTTAAAAATTAACTCCTTTTTATTTTATCCTCAACTATTTTCTTCGATTTAAAAAACCAGCTCTACTTAAAAATCAAAACAGAGAAAAGATTTTCTGGATTATGGATATATATAGAGGAGATATGTAAAACTTGACTCCAAATCTCTGATATAATCTATTAAATTCATTAAAAAATATGGTAGGAAAAAATAGTAAGATAGTTCGTATAAAATGTTTGTTAAGAAGGATAGTTCAGATAAAAAGTTCTGATGGAAAGTTTTTCAAATTTTAGTTCAGATAAAAAGTTCTGACAAGTTAAATATATAAGCTGCAAATACAATTTTTTGATTAACAAAGCTCAACTTAAAAGTTCGCTAAATATTTTCTAAGAGAATATAGTTTCTCTAAGAAAAGAGAGTGAGGTAAAAATAACTCTGAGGGTAATTCTTCATTTGAAAAACATTTGTATATTTCTTCTAAATTTAATAATTATTGTGGGAAATTTAAAAAATGGAATTTTAAATTTGGATAAAGGATTTACTTATTCTCAAGCTTTTCTATTCTTCGAATTATTTCACTAAGTCTTTCATCTAACATCAATCGAAATCTCTCATATATATCCATAATGCTTTTTGCTCGATTATCTTTATCCATTAAATCGATTTCTTGTTTAAAATTCTCAATATAGGTATATAAATTTTCTAAAAAACTATTAAAATCTTTTTTATCATATTCTAATCCTAATTCACGAGAGAGTTTGATTTCTGCCAGATCCTGCCAATTTACATCATCACCCTTTAGGGGAATCACAGGGATGGAAAATTTATCTGCGAGCTGTAATTCATTCGCGCAATCAAGCGAATTAAATACAGACTTCTGAGTAGCAATAAATAATATTAGCTGACTTTTCTGTACATTGTCTAACATCCACTCATCAATATTTCCGGCAAGATCTTCTTCACAAAAAAATACTTGTGATATATCTTTTTGTTTTTCTAAATATTCTACGAGTTCTTTTATGTGATAAGGTTCAAAATCGATAACTGCATGAGAAATAAAAATTTTTATAGTTGCTTTCTTCCTAAGATACTCTCTAATTAAGTCAGGGACTTTTTGAGAGATAGTCATATTCTCATCATCAAGAGGATTGCCACTTAGATTTAGATCAGTAAGTTCCTTCAATGACCATAATTGGGTTGGGATCTCGGTAAACTTATTGTTACTTAGATTTAATTTTTTGATTGATGTTAAATTAACAAAAGAGTCTGGTAATGATGTTAATTCATTTTTAGATAAATCCAACTCTTTTAGTTCAGTTAATTCTCCAAAAGATTCAGGTAACGACTTTAATGAATTATTATATAATAGTAACTTTTTTAATCCATTTATTTTACCAAAACTCTCCGGAAGCCCTTCTAAATCAAATTCAGATATCGCCATTTGTGCTATCTTTTTATCTATAGTCCTTAGTTCAATAGCATTTAATTCAAAAAAATTATGTTGGAGGTTTGTATCTCGCTCTTTTTGTGAATAAGTGTCAAGACTACGACCAAAAACAATATTCTCCCCTTTTATATTTCGTATACTTCGGATGATCTCTGCCTGATCTTTGGGAAGTTCTAGATCAACACACATCTTATGTATTGAATCTCTTATTTCGACATCTTTATCATGTAAGGCTTTTAATATGTCTATATTATTTTTATTCAACTCTAAGGTACCATTTCGAGACCATATAAAAAATTTCTTTAATTTAGGTAAACTTGGTAGCCATTTAGGTAAATTGACTATTTCATGCCTTGTTAAGTCAATCTCTTCAAGGTTTTTAAATTCTTTTAAAAAATCAGGAATTTCAGTAAGAAAACTAAATCTTATTTCTAATCCTTTAATATAATTTATATCTTTAAACCAATCAAGAAAGATTTTCTCTTTTGTACGAAAAATAATAAAGCGTTCAATATTTTTTAGCTTTTTAACTTGTTCACCTATAAGCTTAAGTTTATCCTCATTTATATCTCCCGTTGCAAAGTCAAAACCAAGTATATTTATTCTTCCCTCCTTATTAAAATTATAAAGATATTTTTTTACGGAAGGATGGGTCATTTGGACTAAATTGAAGACACCACCACAAATTTCATTCATTTTTTCTATAGGCTTTCGATCTTCTTTATGTACTCTTTTATCTATGCTCATTTATTTCACCATCTAATAATATTAGTGTATTGAGAGTTAAATGAATTATAATTTAAATTTTTTTACTTATTTGATAATTTTTTCTAAAAGAAAAAATGCACCTAGGATAGGCAAATTGGAAAAAATATGATTTTGGGGGGACATTATGTCCCCCTTTTGGGTCGAATCCCGTCAGTTCCATTAAATATTGTTCAAGTCTCCTTTTAATAAAGGCATTCCCGTGCTTCTCATTGAAGACGAAATAAAAAATGCATATTGAAAAAAAGGAATCAAACCCACCATAAATTTTTAAGACAAACATAATAAATGAAATTTTTCATGAAATTTTTATACGTCTGGGAAAGGATTTTTTTTTGGAAAACTTTGGTTTTTTTTAAAAAAGAACCCTTCATCCTATCTTTTTATTTAAAAATGAATTAGCAATTATTTTGGAAACTCACATGAGATGTGAATTTCTAAAATAATGCAAATTCTTTAAAAAACATACTAGGGTAAAAATATAGGATAGATCGTTCAAAATATTCGTTAAAAAAGGGAATTCAGATAAAAGAGTTTGATAGAAGGATTTTTAAATATTAGTTCAAATAAATAATTCTATCAATACTTTTAAATATAATCCAATGGAACTACTTATTATGAAGATTGGTAATTTTGATATCAATCCTACAAAAGTTATTTGTTTGGGTAAAAACTATTTAGATCATGCAAAAGAAACCGGTTCAGACGCACCAAAAGAACCCATTCTATTTGCAAAGACTCCAAATTGCTTAATTCTTAATAATGAGCCGATAATCTATCCGAAGAAGTTATATGAAAAACGGGCACTTAATCGAGTCGATTATGAACTAGAACTCGCTGTTATTATCAAGGATCAATGCAAAAATGTCTTACAAAACGAAGCTCTTGATTATATAATAGGTTATACTGTATTTAATGATGTGACGGCGCGAAAGATACAATTAAAGGCAATCCGTATGGCACACCCTTGGTATTTATCGAAGTCCATGGATACTTTTGGTCCAATTGGTCCAAGAATAGCCCCTCCAGAGGAGATAGGAGACCCTCACAATCTTCAGATTGAATTAAAAGTAAACGGAGATATTAAACAGGAATCAAATACGCAGTATTTGATTTTTAAAATTCCATTCTTAATTGAATATATTTCAAGTTTTATTACTTTAGAACCCGGAGATATAATTGCTACAGGAACTCCCGCGGGAATTGGTCCAATTACTCCAGGAGATCAAATTGAAGCAACAATTGAAAAAATAGGTACGCTTTCAAATAAAGTTATCCTTGAAAAATAGTATCTTTATTTCTGATTTATGTTTCAAAGATAATAATAATTTGCTATATTTCATTTAACCTATTAAATTGCACATGTCATAATCATGACCAATCGTTGATAAACACGGGAGATTGGTTGATGTATTACTTTAAAAGGAATCCTTTCAAGATAAACACCAATCCAATGTTAAATGAACCGATTCCCAGAATTTCGACAATTGGTGATGAGATCATTCCACCAATCAAGTTCAGGATGATCCCTATTATGTTGATTACCGTGCCGATGAAAAAGAAAATAACCCTTTTCCTAACGAGCCCCTCAGTCTTTCTTGTTATCAACCCGTACTTGAACAACACGAAGATGAAGATGAATAACCTCCATATATTGACGAATATGAACCACAGAGTCGGTGTTTCCGTATCCACGATGCCCTTCGACAACTGTTCCATATTAAGGGTAGGAATCCAAATGAAATAACCGATGATGGAGATACCGAAAAAGATCGCCATCGGAACTAGGTAATTTTTCGTCATAACTTTCTTTTCCCCCTCTTCCAAGACAAATACTGTCATCATCAACGATATGAAACCGAAGTTGTATAAAACGTGTGCTGAGATCATCAACGGAATGATGAGAGTGGGTGCGAACTCCAAGAAGTGATAAATGGTATACACTAAGAAACCGATCGATACGGAACTAAAAAAAAGAGCAAACCATCGGTTCAACCAATATTCAGGATTCTTTTTTAATTCAATGCGGGAAGCGACCAGACCTAGGATTGCGGTGATGATCGCCGTGATGATCTTTATAATATTTAACGGATCCATTTTATTTCACATTTAAAATATGTTATATTCTTTATCATCAATAACAATATTAAATTTAATATATATCATATATGATTTAACCTTTTTAACCATTACAAAAAATCGACAATCCTAAAATACAAGAATTAGACTAATTTAAGACAGTACGGGATGATTAAAAGGCAAAGTAAAGAATATCCCTTATATTTCCTCTAATAAGAAGGAACATTTTTACAAAAATGTATGTTTTTAATCTTTTAAATTCTTATCAATGTAATGTATTATAATTTTTTACAATATTCCATTAACCAATTATTAGAATATTGAAAAAATGTATTATAAGATTCACAAAAATATGATTTTTCATTGTTTTGATTATCAGAAAAGATTCTATCCTTGATACAGCCCCCATAACATAATTCTAACCATCTACATTTAATGCATTCATTAGATAAATTTAATTTTAATGAACCAAATTGATTAGTTCTTTTATTTTTTATAATAGATAAATTTTCTTCAAGTAGATTTCCGAGTTTAAATTTATTTTTAACGAAAAAATCGCAAGGATACACATCTCCATTCCATTCAACTAGTAGATACTCAGCACATTTTTTTTCAAAAGTGCAATAACTTTTAGGATATTTTAAATAATGAGCAATGATAGAATTAAATAATCTTATCGAAGCTTTGTTTGGCTCTTTTTTCCATTCATCAAAGAGATTACATAAAAAATTACCATATTGCGCTGCATTTATGGAAAATGAAGTTTTTTTTCCTTGATGGTCAGCTTCAAGAGCAGGGATAAATTGTAAATTAAAAAACTCATTATCAATAAAGAAATTATATAATTCCTTCACGCGATTTACATTGGCTTTACTAATAACACATAAAATGTTAAATTCGACATTATTTCGTTTAAAACAATCTACAGCATTCATTACTTTTTCCCATACTGATTTATCACCAATACTCTTTCTATATCGATTATGGATTCCTTTAGGTCCATCAAGACTTAAACCGACCAAGAATCGATATTCATAAAAGAATTTACACCATTCATCATTAATGAGAATTCCATTTGTTTGCAAAGCATTTCCAATAACTTGGCCGGGATTACCATATTTTTGCTGAAATAAAATGGCTTTTTTAAAAAAGTTTAGTCCCACTAAGGTTGGTTCTCCTCCCTGCCATCCAAAAATGGATTCATCTAGGCGAAATTTTAAGAATTGAGAGATTATTCTTTCTAAAACTTTATCGCTCATTCGAGGGTGTGCCGTTTTAGGATATTCCTCCACCACTCTTAAATAAAAACAATATTTGCATTTTAAATTACAATCAAATGAAACTGGTTTAATTAATAATTGAAAAGGCTTCATTATATTAATATAAAAGATAATTAATCATATTAATTTTGATTCAATTTATTATTTATTATCATGAAAGAAAAAATGAATGTATTATATATAATAACCGATCAACAGCGTGCCGATCATCTAAGCTGTGCTGGAAATCCTGATTTAAAGACACCAAATCTTGATGCTCTTGCAAATGATGGGATCAGGTTTACAAATTGTTTTTGTTCAAATCCAATGTGCATGCCTAATAGAGCCTCTTTTTTTACTGGGAAATATCCTAGCTTGCATGGATTACGATGTAATGGAATCAATTTAAATCCAGAAATACCAACAATAACTAATACATTACATGATGCTGGTTATCATACGATTTCTATAGGAAAGATACATTTAAATTGGTATGCTATGGGATATCATAGGAAACATAAATCAGTAGAATGTTTACCTGATTGGTTATATAAAAAGAAAGAGAATCGTCCTAAAATCCCAATACCTTATTATGGTTTAGATGAGGTTGAAATAACAATTGGACATGGGGATGCATTAGGAGGGCATTATATGGATTGGATTGAGGAAAAAGCACCTAGAATGCTTAATTCGTTAATTGATAGATCTGTAAAATTATTTGAGCAGATGTATTATGACACTCCATTATCAGAAGATTTATATCAAACTAGTTATATTACAGAAAGGACTATTGCCTTTCTTGAGAGATATTCTAAAGGAGAATATGAAAATAAACCTTTTTTCATGCATTGCTCATACCCAGACCCGCATCACCCCGTGTGTCCTCCATCACCCTATAAAGAAATGTATAACCCTGAAGACCTTACCTTATCTTCAGCATTTAATGAGTCTCTTGAGGAGCATCCATTTATTGGACCTTATTTAAAAGATCCGGTCTTTTCAAGATTAGTACTTCATAAATCAACAGAGGAGGAAGTACGAAAATTTTTATCATATACTTATGGAGCTTTGACCATGATTGATCATGGAGTAGGTAAAATTTTAGAAGCGTTAAAATCATTAGGTCTTGAAAAAAATACCATGGTTATTTTCACAAGTGATCATGGAGATCTTGGTGGAGATTACAAACTTTTATTAAAAGGACCTGCTCACTACAAAGGGCTTTTAAATATTCCCTTAATATGGAAGGTTCCTGGTCTTACAAAACAAAATGCTATTACTGAAGCCCTTGCCTCCACTATCGATATTCCAATCACTATATTAAAGTTGTTGAATATTAATCCAAAAAAATATCCTCCAGAAATGCAAGGTTATGATTTAAGTCCAATTCTTAAAAATCCAGGAGAAAGAGTTAGAGATCATGTAATTATTGAAGAAGATGAAGAACTTCCAAGAATGCAAAGAGATAAAGATATTAAAATTCGAATTAGGACCTTAATCACGGAGTATAATAATTCTTTATACAGATTAACAATAAGCCAAGGAGATGATGATCATGGGGATCTTATAAATTTAAATGATGATCCATTAGAAATTAATAACTTATGGAACAATCCCGAATCAAAAAATCTACGATTTGACCTTTTAAATAAATTAATCCAGGAAGTATTAAAAATACAAAGTCGTTTCCCAGAGAAGCAAGCTTTAACTTAAAAATTTAGCACAATCCAGGTCTGAGCTTAATTTTATTTTTTTATAAAAATACTCGGTACTGTTAAGGAGGGGGATGAATTTTGCATAAATCAATAATTCCCCACCCTTTCTTACTTTTTAAGACTCATCCCCTTATCTATATTTAGATGAATGATAACCAAATTCATCCATACCGTAGGGACTACGGGAATTCACGCTTGTGGAGATTGTGTAAGACGCCCCTTAAGGGGGTGC
>JAEOTJ010000260.1 GCA_016839905.1 Promethearchaeota archaeon
AGGATGAACTATGCATTAAGGCGGAAAATATGAGAAAAGTCTTTCAAGAAAACTTTAAAAAACATTTTTTAATCCAACTCCGAGATAAATTATTAATATCGGGATTTGTAAGCGAATGCGTAAAAAATCATGAAGCTCGATTAAACGGCACTCATTTAAACCTGGTATATTTCCAAGGGAAGAGACTAGCAGAAATCGCTAATATTGCAAATGAATTCAAGAAAGGTATCGAAACGAGGGTTGCCGCAGAATTTAATACTCCCTTACACTTAGAAAATTTCATTACTATCGGTCACACCATTAATACGGAGTTTTTGGAAAAGGAGGTCCCCGCAGGATTCACTTTAAATCAATTAAAACGACTTTTAATCACCAATGGCACTTCCGAGGATAGGGAGCTAATAACCATGAAAATCGTTGCAGAATTAATAAAGGTAAATGTACCAAGTGTAGTGTTTGATTTTACGGGGGAGTGGTCTAAATTGATCCGCTATTTTGAGGGGTCAATGCATGAGGACAGCTTCGAACATTTCAAGTTTGGTCAAGCATTCAACATTAATTTAATCAATTCTGGACTTGAGAATGATCGATATAATTTCGAGTACTTGAATTATTTTTATGACGTGTTTGCATTAGCTTTTAAAGTGCAAAAGCAAACCATTAAGCTGTTAAAAAAAACGATTAGAGAGAATGACCAATTAGATTTTAGCTCGATTTCGCTCGATATGATGGTAAGGCCTGAATATACAAAAAACTACTATTCTGAAAATTTACTTGACTTACTCAGAGAATTTGTACACCATAACGCACATTTTTCTGATAAGGCTCTTGAACATGAAAACGATATTGCCCCCTTAGATTTTATCAAATCGGAAAAAACCGTGATCCTCGATCTCTCTCTTTTAAAAGACTTGGAACAAAAAATCTTTACGACTTTTGCCATATTATCAAAATTCATTCATCATGCTAACCATTCACACGAATTTCATGAAAAAATCCTTTTCATTCCAAATATCGATTTATTTTTTGATCAGTATTATATTGACAATAATAATACAAAAGTGAATTATGGAACGATAAATAATTTTTTAGATCCTTTACTTGAACATGGATTTGGGCTAATCTGTTCTGCAAATCAAGCACGATATCTTCATTCAAACGTGTTTAATTACTTGCGGAACATTATCACGCTAAGGGCAACCGATTCTAGAGACATTGCGATACTAAGAAATGAGATGCGCTTACAAGAACTACAAGGGACGGGTTATTATTCTGCCAAGCGAAACAATACCTATCAAATCGATTACCTAATGACCATGCGAAGTCAAGAAATTATCGTGAAACGAGATGATATTTACCAGCCATTCCCCGTGGAAATCGAGTCCAGAAAAATAAGCAAAACTTTACCCCTTTCTGATGAAAAAATTCATGAGTACATGGAAGAACAAGGATATAATCTACAGCAATCTGAACAAAAATTATCGGCAAAACTCAAGCATACCATATTTGAAAAAGATTTCGGTATCTATGATGAATTCATCAAGGATGTTAAAAAATTTCTTGATGCTTTAAGGAAAGTTCAAGGCATTGGAAATCTTTCCAAGCAGACATTAAAAGATCAACTTAAAAAATTCATTTATACAAGAGCTTCAAAAAGAACAAAAAATAAAAGTAAAATTAATTCACTCCGAAATGAAATTTTTAAGATTCTTATAAAGCAAGGGTATTTAGTAGAAGCGCATCCTGACATGGCAAGTGGGAGCCAAGCCATTATCACGTCTTATAAGATAGGAGAAAAATATCAGAGGGCATTAGATGATGAGTTTAAAACACGTGGAAACTTTCCTGCAAGGGTGGATGTTGAAGTAATTCAGCGGGAAAGCGAGGAGGGGGCTGATATATTCAAGGAATTTGATGCCCCTTTACATCAAGAAAGAATAAATTTTTCTATATATAATTCCAGTTTTATAGAACAAGTAGGTCACTCATTATATGTCTTATTTAAAATGAAGGAGTCAATAGAAAATGAAAAATTTGAAAAAGCGATTAATCAGGGAAAATTATTGATTAAAAACTTTTTAATGGAGTTGTATAAAAAATATGAGCATTCAAATCAAGATCCCGAACATGGCTTTGAAAATGCGTATTTTTTTGTTGAATATCTCATTAAACATCAGCACATTCCCTTTACAAGAGAAGATATTAAGATGTATTTCGAAAAAGCTGCGCATTTAATTTCTGAAAAGACTACAATCGAATCGAAAGCACGCAAATTATATGATTTGAATTCAAATTTTATTTCTAAATTTATGATTTTTTTAAATAAAGATAATGGTGATGTTTAACATTGTTTGAGGAATGGCTTTTCATATTTGGATTTCTAATATTTTCCATTATAATTTCATACATTTTATTGAACCATACTCCAGATCCATTTAGCATTCTTGTAAGAGCATTCGCGATGGCTGGCATAATTCTTCATGAATTATTTCATCTTCTCATGTGTGTATTAACCAATACTCCTGTGGATGAAGTAAAATTTTTAGAGAGAGTTAAAATGAGTGACTCTCACGGCAATACACTATATTCTTATGGCGGAAGAGTAATTCTTCGAGAAAAAAAGGAAATTACCTTCTTACAAGCGTTATTGATTGGGTTAGCACCTCTGATGTTTTCATTTTGGATATTCTTTTTTATCCTTGATTATCTTTTTTCGGTTTCCGAAATTGAACCTTTATACTTTTTTCTGCTTGTATTTCTCATGATATCTATTGTCTTAGCAGCGGCTCCCTCAGCTAAGGATTTATTAAACATCCCTGCCTCTTTTCAAAACAATCCTAGCTATTCATTATATCAAGTCGGGCTTTTAATATTATCAATATCATCCGTTTGGATTCTCTCACTCTTCATTAACCTTGTAGCTTTCCACGAGATTATCTATTATATCCTCATCGCGCTTTTTTATTATGCATTTAATTATGGGATTAAAGGAATCCAAATTATAATTCATTCAACTTCAAGCTCGAATTTTAGATTAAGTATTAAAAAATCAAATAAAAATAAATAAATACAAAAATGTGAATAAAAATTAAAATAGAAGTAGGTTAAATAAATGGAAATAAATGATTGGAAAGTAGATATTGAGATCACGCGAATTCCAGATACGGAAAAAACTGATCTTGAAGAAAAGACTTGGCTTGAGGATCCTTTTGGTGATGGTCGCATATATGGGACTAGATTCTCAATTGGGAAAGAAAGATTTTCATGGAAGTTTTTTTTGAAAGAAAAATCTAAGACTGAAGCTTTAGAAGCAGGATATCGCTTTCTTACGTACTTAAGAGAGCTTTATCCAGGATTGGACGGAATAATAAATGCAAAGCCTACCGGAGCTTTGATCGTTAAAAAATCGAAGGAAATGTTCTTTGAATTAATATTGCCGAATCCCCCTATTCATAAGAACCATATTTCACTCATTAAAAAGATCGTGAAGCTCTATGAAGTGAATACGCGTCATAAAATTAAAATATATATTTTATGGCACCCCGCCAAGCCAGTTGTGAATCGTGTAAGGAATAATATCGAAGACGGAAGAGAATATAAGTATGATTTTAATTACCACATGAAAATCTTTATAAGCGCTGTACTTTCAATTGATTCTAAAACAAATAAAGATGTTCAATTAGCGGAACTAATGGGAAAATTAAAATACTTGACCACGGAAATCTGGAATTTAAAAGGTCATGTTGCCCATTTAAAAGAAGCTTCTATATCCATGAAAAAGAGAATAGTAGATATGATACCTGAATTTAAAATAGTAATGACTATAGGTACCACGATAATGGATTATGATACAGGAGTGTCCCGCCAAGTGGTTAAAGCATTAAGTTTTAACATCCCTCCAAACATGCCTATAGAAAAAGCAGACATCATCTCTAAGAGAAAATTAAATTTCTCCCCTCTTCCAAGGAGTAAAATCCCAAGAATTCCCTTGGGACATGCATACATTAATGATGTACTTACTAATAAAAAAGTCTATTTGGGAGTATCCGACTTGGTCCATCATGTCTTTATCGGCGGGCTTTCGGGAGTGGGTAAATCAAGGTTATTAGGACATTTAGAACACCAAATTTTAAAAAGGGCTAAACAGGTGGGTATTCTTGTTATTAATCTCATGAAAAAAAATCAAGAGGATTTATTCAAGTATGACTATTATTTAAGATATGGGGATGTAAATTTTCGAGCACCTTATTATTACGAGGATGAAACACTTGAAGTGGAAGAACGGGAAAAATTCTTTGAAAACTTAGCACAATTACTTGTTTCTTCTTTAGGGCTTAAAAATGTGGTTTCTATTAACATGGAAAATGTAATAATAGCCTATTACAATAAATTTGGAAAGCTTCCCGAATCTTTAAGAGGATTATTTACCAAATTATTAAAATGGTTTGATGAGCATGAATATCACATAAAATTTAAAACAAATATCATGAGAGCAATTAAAAATCGCGTTTTAAAAATATTATCTTCTCCGATATTGGACAATATCACGAGATTGTGGTCCATTCTTCCTCATTGGTTCCAAAAGTGGAAGGAAGGACAAGCCATTTACATCGATTTATCTAACTGCAACATGAGTACAAAACGATTATTAGTGAATTTAATTTTTCAGATCATTCACATTCACATACCTGAACTTAAAGAAAATAAGTTAAAGAATGTTATAATAATAGATGAGGTGAGCGAGATTTTAGAAAAACCAAGGACTCATAATTCGGAAGATGATGAATACGTGACTAAATTTCATTTAGAGCAAGTATTTACTTATTTCTTGCAAGCCTTCCGAAGTAGAGGCGTAGGACTCATTTTAGCCGACCAAAGACCCTCTCGATTATTTGAAAACATTCATTCCATGCCTAGCACGCAAATTATTTTTAGATTACACTATCCCTGTAGTACCATCTTTACAAACAATTCAGATGAACAAGACTCCCTTGGATTACTGAGAAATAGAGATGCAATCATAAATGA
>JAEOTJ010000261.1 GCA_016839905.1 Promethearchaeota archaeon
GATTGGTTAAATAACCATCTGCTCCGATTATTACTTCTTCTCCGTCTAATATTGAATCATCATCGGAGTCATCATCGTTTGGGTTTGTAAAATAGGTGTTTACTTCCTCTCCATCCAGAAGTCCATCCATATATGTATCTGGTATATTCGGGTTCGAATCGTGTAAATATTCATCAATATTTTGGAGGCCATCAGCATCAATATCTAATAATGCATCTCCATCATTTAATGGATCCAGTGAATAATTAATCTCCCAACCATCCGGAATGCCATCATCATCGCTATCATTATCGAATGGGTCTGTACCCAAAAAAACTTCCTCACGATTTAATAGGAGATCCATATCATAATCCCCTAAAGCCAGAAAGAGATTCTCAGACCAGATTTCACCATTTCCTGCATCCAAAACAGAATCTACTGTGTTTAACCAAATGAAATTCCGGTAAAAGGTATTTGAATTGCCTGTAGTATTTATTCCATATAATCCATTATACTCAATCAGGTTTTCTTGCATTGTATTGTCCGTGCATCCACTAAGAATTCCATTTATTTCCAAACCATTCCCCCAATTTGAGAAAATACTATTTTTGAACAATATATTATTCTGCGAATTATCCAGTAAAGCAATACCCTTACCGTGATTATTATCGATAGAATTACCCGTAAGATTACACCAAGAGGTATTCACTAAATGGATACCATCCCCATAATTATCTCTAACAATATTATTAATTAATTTTCCATTTGTCACATTTGAAAGTTTAATGACACAAAATTCACCATGTGAGTATCTAATCATTGAATTTCTTAGGATAAAGTGTGCATCAGTATTTTGTATCACAATTCCATAAGCTTCTAATCCTCCTGGATCAAAAATGATATTCTCAATTATATATGGATTATCAGGTTGTCCATTACCTTGACTGGCATAAAGATCAAATTCTTCATTTCCATCAATCAAGAGCACTGGATTAATTGTTATACCTGGGAAACCATTTCCTGAATCGAATGTTGTAGTTTGACCGTCGGATGTTCGAATTCCTATAGAACTAATAAATGAATTATAGGGTAATTTCCATGGTTCCAAAGGAATTCTAAAACCAAAATCATCTGGAATACTGCCATCTGGATTAATCTGATAATTCCCTTCAAATACGGTTAATGAACTTGATCCAAGATAGATATTGGTTATGGTAGTGCTGGGTTTAAAACCATCCCCATCAATATCAATTACATCCCCCAAATCGCAGATGAGGTCACTTATTGTTATATAACGACGATAGATTATATCAGTAAGACTAATGTCAGATATGTAGCATTCACAGCAATCATTGCCAAAAATAGTAGGATCTTGAATTAACCCTTCAGTCCCGATAGTAAAAGTATGTTCCATTCCAGGTGTAAATGTATTTGCCGAGCTTAGATTATTTAAAATATTCCAATCACCTACTTGAGTATGGTAAACTGAATATAAGTCATTTCCACCTATCCAACCATTAGCGACGACATCATCAATATTATCTGAACCATGTCCTGTACCTAATTGATAACCTGCATACCACTTACAATATGAGTCTTCAAATGCTCCCGTTAATCCGTTATTCCAAGTACGAAAACGCATTTTGAATTGCAATGTTCCACCACTAATATCAAAGGCATCATTTCGAAAAGTAATAGAACGATAGACACCTGTATCTATTGATTTAGCATCATGTGTTTCAGGTTCAATAAATGAGAAATAAGTGCCACCCCACGCATATTGGTAAGACCCTCCATCTATAAATGACGTCCAGCTGCTGGTTGAAGTTGCATCCCAAGGCGATTCAGACCATGTATAATAATATGGTCCATTTACAGCATTCACTTCTAGTGTATTTGGTGGGTTAATTATGATTTTAGAATCAAGATAAAATTTTTGATTTTCTTGATTACCGTTACCAATAATCATTTTCGAATCAAAATTTAAGACAAAAACTCCATAATTGATCATACAAAAAGCGGTTATTAGAAGCAATATTTTCTTTAGGAAAGAATTACTTGAAAAAATCAATGATACTCCACCCATTCAATCAATACCAATTGTAATTAAATAAGATTTCTGATTTTTAAGCAAAAGAAGTGAACTAAACGTTCCATTTTATTTCTTCTTTTTAAATTTAGTAATTACAACAATACAAATTGTGTTATTCTTTGCTCAATTATTCCATCCAACTAAAATACCAAACAGTCGATTCCATAAGTTTTCTTGTTAAAAGATCAATTGATCCTAGATTGCTAATTTTTAGATTATTTGGGCAATAGGCATAATGTTCAAAAGCTAATTCTCTTGCATCATCATAACCAAAAGGTGGATTATCAATATAGAATTCCAATTTCGCACAACACAATCCCGCTGGTTCAGCATTGTATTTCTCATACCAATATTTCATAACTGCAAGATGTTCTTCTTCTTTTGCATTATCATAAATAGTTCGATTTTCTTTTGTATCTAAATAAGCTAAAACTTGCCATGGTTTCTTAACAGGAAAAAGGTAAATCTTTATAGCTTCCTTATTATTTACCCTATTATTACTATAAGAAATTCTAAAAGAATCTAGTGGACAAATACTTTGAGTTAATACCGCTTTGTTAAATCTTAATGCTTCTTTTTCTTCTTCTTTTGCCTGAGTAATTTCATCAGTCATTTTATCTATTTTTTTCTGATAACTCATATCAAGTTTATTTTGGATTTCTTCAAGTGTTCCCTCTTCATCTAATTTCTTTTGTAACCAATGTTTCCCATCAATTTTTTCTGATAGTTTAATTACTTCATTAATCTCTGTTGGATTTACTCTTGTAAGATAATTAAATTCATCAATAATGATGAAAGGATGTAATCCTGTTTGTTTTCTTAATCTTCTTAGAGTCATCCAATCTTGTTGAGTATCAGATCTAGCAGTTCTGTAATAAGTTAGACTATAATCACTGCAACTTGCATTAGAATTAATTATAAGATTCGAAGAATTTAAACCGGCCTCCTCTAGTATTTCTTTAAGATTTATCTCAGACATATTCTTCTTATCCTCGATATATGCCATTGCTTAGTATAAACTTGATGAACTAATT
The DNA here is from genome assembly GCA_016839905.1 of Promethearchaeota archaeon. Next base: position 3,106 of record JAEOTJ010000261.1, read on the forward strand.
ATATTTTTTCTTTCTTTTATTCCACACCAATAATCATTTCATTGGTTGAAATTGATTACTTTAAAAGTTTAGTAACTCGTTTCAGATTTTCTTGTGCTCCTTTGTGGCTTTGTTGTTTACCTAATACTATTTTGAAGTGTAATAGTGCTCTTTCATAATCTTCCATTTTAGCATAAGCTAATCCTACTTCATAATGTAAGAATGGAATGTCCAGTATTGGTAAAGGCTTTATGCCAAAAGAATGTGAATACCCTTTCCTGAGATATTCGATTAATTTCTTTTCTTCTCCTAATTTCTCGTAGATAATTCCTATTTCGAAATTCAAACCAATAAAATCAGGCTCTAATCCTAAAATGAAGTTGAAGCAATTTAATGCTGCTTCTAGTTCTCCTTTTCTGCTGTAAACTAGACCTAAATGAAACCGACGAATAAGAATATTAGGTGTCAATAATACTGCTTTCTCCAGATGAGTTAAAGCCTTTTCATAGTCTTGAACTCTTAAATAAGCTAATCCTAATTTATAGTGGATTTCTGAACTATCTGGTTCTCTTTTAATAGCTATCTTCAGATGAAAAATTGCCCATTTATATTCACTTTTAGCAAAATAGACTAATCCTAAATAATAATAAATATCAGGATGATTTCGATCAAACGAAAATGCTTTCTTATAAAGATCAATTGCAATGTCGAAGTTTCCTTTCTTTTCGTAGGCATGTCCTAAATGGAGAATTGCATTTACATAATTCGGTTTTAAGTCAACTGCTTTCTTGTAATGATTAATTGCAATATCAATCTCTCCTATCTCAAAATATGCTATCCCTAAACCAAAATAAGCTTCAGGAAAATCTGGCTTTAATCTTATTGCTTTGTTGAGATTAATAATTGCTTTTTCTAATTCCAGCTTTGCTAAATAAGCTAAACCTAAATGGAGATAAGCATCTGAAACTGCTGGTTGAATTAACACATATTTAGAGAAGTACTTTATTACGTTATCATATTCTTGTGTTTTAGAATAAGCAAATCCTAAACCGTATAGAGCTACCTGATTATTTGAGTCTAATTCCAAAACTTTCGAGTAGCATTCTATCGCCTTTTCATAATTTTCTTTCTTTAAATAGGACACACCAATTTCAAGGTATTTTTTTACTTCTTTTGAGTTAATTATATGTTCCCACCATATCAGATTATTGTGGAGGTATTCTTTTCCACTTAAATTGCTTCTAATTTTAAATTATAACAGTACAATCATTACATCTGTTTCTGCCATTGTAATAGGTCTTCCAACAATAGCTACTGAAATTTCACTGTAATCATAAACATAAATTTTGAAAAGTTAAAAACGTTCTGTCCTTTAAATAAGAAATATCAAGACTAAGAATTCACTCCTTTTCTTCTAACTTA
>JAEOTJ010000262.1 GCA_016839905.1 Promethearchaeota archaeon
AGAGCGATAATACAGAACTTAGAAAATGATGCCTATAAGGAACTTATTCCAATGCTTTTTAAACGATTATCCGTATTTCCTTCCTTAACTTATGAACAAAGACTTGCCAGCATCTTTCAGGACGAGATACAGAGGATTATTATCAATCGTTTAAGAGATGAAGCAATTACTTTTAAATCTGAATTAAAAATATGGCTAAAAGATATTTATAATCGATTGTTTGAAAGTATTGATCCAATATTAGAACCAATTCTTAAAATTGGAATTCTTAAAGAAACATCTGTCAAAGGAATTTCTGCTGACCTACTTTTATTGATCAATGATATTTTATTACTTAGAATTCCTCCTGAAAAAATCTTAAAAAATCCTTCTAGAGTTGGGTTGCCGAAACCATTGGATGATGAATATATCTCATCTTGTAAAGAATTTTTCTCAAACTATCACCCATCAGAAGAGGACAATCTTAGAATTCTTGAAGTTTTAACTGATAATTCCTTATATGAAATACTGCGTTTATTACGTATTGCTATAGTTACTAGAAACGACCTTGAAAAATTAAAAAAGAAGGGTGTTGATGATATAGACGAAGCATTAAATTTTCTTTTAACTAATCAGCTTATCAAAATATTGACTGATTCTCAAGGTAATAAATATTATGCATTAATATCAGATATTTATATTGACCTTATCTTCCCAAAATATCAAGTTAATATTTTAAGAGAAGCATATATTGGTAAAACTAAGGCAAAACAAGTATTACTTGAATATTGCAACATTTTAAAAGATACCTATCTAAATTTAAAAAATCCTGTAAAGATTGAAGAAGAAATATAATTCTTTTTACTTTATTTTTTTTTTAGTTTTAAACTTTTAAAATATGTATTGGGGGTTTTTTTTTCCTTTTTTTATTAAAATATTTATTAATTCATTGAATATTTAATCATTAGATAATAGAAATTCATTGAATAATATTTTAGATATCAATTTTTACCTTGATTTTTAATGAACTCATCAGCAAGAATACCCATAATATTCATATCAATAAATCTTCCATTAATGATATAATGTTCTCTTAAAAGCCCTTCATTAATAAAACCACATTTTTTAAATAGGTTTTTACCACGAACATTATCTTTTACTACAATAAGATAAATTCTATGAATTCTGTGCTCGTTAAATGCTTGATCGAGGATAAGGTTTATTCCTCTATAGCCGTGACCTTTTCCTCTTTCTTTTTTATTCCCAATAGTTATTGAAAGCCGCCCATGCTTTGCAGGCCAATGGATTTTTTCAATTGCGATATTCCCAAGATAAGCACCTTCTGCATTTTCTAAAACATAAAAAAAATCAGTTTTACTATTTATTTTTTGTTCAAGCCAGAGTGCTTCTTTTTCTCTCGTAAAAGGTTTAGTAAAATATGCATATCTTCCGACAACCTCGGGATCATTAATCCATTGCATTATATTATCAAGATCATCCATACTTAACGGTCTTATTTTTGTTTTTTTATATTCAAGCATTTATATCATCTTAAATTATTAAAAAAAAGTACTAAACATAATTATATTACTTAATAATTTAAGTTAATATATAGAGAATCGTAAAAGATAATAAAGTCATTAAATGTGTTAAAGATGGAAAATAATAAAGATAAATTTACTTGTAAGGAGTGTAATTGGCAATTTCCGAGAGAGTTAATTGATAATTTTCTTAAAGGTAGTGAAATTTTTTGTGAAGAGTGTGGCATGATAAATATTAAAGAAGCTAATCAAGTTGAAAGGCAAGATATTCCTACTAAATTAAAAAATATGGTCTCAAAAGTTAAGACCAAAACTACTACTTTAAAAAAAAAAATTAAGGATTTTATAGATAAATATGATTGAAAATGATTAGAATTTAAGAAAATTCTAGTCCTTTTTTAAAAAATTCCTTTAAAGATATTTTTATTTTGTTGAAAGGTTTTAGATTTCCTGAAAAAGGAATATTGATTAAATCTTTAAAATATGATTTTAATTGTTCTTCAACAATATTTTTTTTCTCAAGATTTCCTTCAGAGAGCATGTACAAGAAATAGTCGTTTCTAAAATTTTTAAAAGTTAAAAAGCGATAATTTTGGTAGCCCAATTTTACAGCAATCCAACTTGGAAAAGCATTAGTATTTCCTAGAGTATTTGCAGCAATTGCTTCAATTTTCGCTGTGAGAACGGATTCCTTCATTTCTATTATTTCTTCTGGATGATCAAATTGACCCGGTAATTCTATATTTAATTCTTCTCCTAATAAAAGTGAGATAATGCCTATAGATTTAGATGAAAGTCCAACATAATCAATTCTTATTTTATCCTCTATATAAGGAATTTCTTGATCTGAGAAAATTTCTTGCATTTTTAAATATTCTTTAAGTATAAACTCTAATACACTTTTAAATTTTAAATCTATTTGGTGTTTTTCAAGTTTATCAAATGCATCCACATTTTTTCCTTGAACTAATTCTGAATAGTGCTTTTCCATCTGTTCGAGGAGCCATTTACCTTTCTTATCAGGAAAAAGGCCATATACAATATATATTATATTATTCTTACAATAAAACTGGCATTTTTCCTTTTCATCTTTTTTATTAATTAGAAGCATTTTATCGAGTACTCCACCTAATATGGAAGTAGCAATAAAATCTAAATTATTGGTAAGTTCGAGCAAGTATACATAATTTTGATTACTAAAGAAAAGTGGGATTCTATTAACGGAGGTGATACCAAGAAGTTTGATATACTCTCCTTTTTGTAATTCGATAATATCACTATCCATGGATAAAACTTGACTCTTCTTTTTTACTTTTACTTTTCCCTTTAATTTTGAAGAAGCGGTGCTTTTAATAGTATTAAATTCTTTAGGTTGTGGAATTTCTTCTTCCCATTTTATTAACAATAGATCTGTTATTGATTCTTTACATTTGGGACAGAGTTGGTCTTTTGGATATGGATCTACGACCATATATCCACATGATGGACATTTTATAGAATCATCATTTTTTTCAAATAGAAAAGAAATTTTAGCTCAACTCATAAAAGAATTCAAAACATTTAATGTAAAAACCCGTATGTTTAATAAGATAGAAAGATATATAAAACTTTAATTTCGAGTTTTATAATATTTTTTAAAAATTTAGAGAAGTATAGATCATCAATAAACTTAACGTCAAGGTCGAATTGAACCACTTGAGGGTTTTAATTGACTTTTTTTCTTTTATTTTTTCGTTCCTTTATTTTTTCACTTAATTTTTTCAAGCTATAGGGATTTATCTGCTAGTCCTTTGGAGTTATAGGTACTTATCCGCTAATTCAGCGAAGACCTTTATGAATTGATCGTTCTCCCTTTCTGGGCCAATTGAGACTCTGAAGTATTGATATAATCCGGGTTTGCTAAAATGTCTTACAAGGATCTTTTTTTCCTTGAGATCCCATAGAAATTTCATTGTTTTAGATTTGTCTTCAAATTTTATGAAAATAAAATTTGCATCAGAGGGCATAACGGTGATTCCATTGAATTTATTGAGTTCTTTTGTTAGTCTCTCCCTTTCTTCAATGATTTTTTTGTTTCTTTCAATAACTTTATCTTTATGCTTGATACACGCCATTGCAGCAACTTGAGCTATATAGTTCGTGTTATAAGGTAATTTAACCTTGTTCATTACTTTAATAATGGAGGAATCTGCAAGAGCATAACCAAATCTTAAAGAGGCGAGGGAAAAGCTCTTTGAAAATGTACGAGTAACAATTAAATTCTTTACTTTTTTTAGAAGTGGCAAGCATGATTGATTAGAGAATTCTGCATAGGCCTCATCCACAACGACGATACCTGGAAAATTGCTACATATTTTTAGCAGGGAAGCATTACCAAATGATTTTCCATTGGGATTATTTGGAGAACTTATAAACATTAATTTTCCTTTAGCTGAAAAAGCCGAATCTGGCAATGAAAAGTCTTCATTTAATTTAATTTCTACTTCTTTTGCTTGATAAAGAGATGTTAAAACTTTATACATCCCATAGGAAGGATAAAAGAATACTATCTCATCTCCAGGATCAACAAATGTTTTAAAAACAATATCTAAAATCTCATCGGATCCATTTCCAATGATGACCGTATTCCTATTAGTTAAGGTATCCTTATCGCGTAATAATTGATTGAGTATATCCTTCCGTACATTAAATGCGGTTGGATCGGGGTAGAGTCGGATTTTATCATCCACAGCATTTTTAATTTCATCCAAGATTTCTTGGATTGGCGGAAATGAATTCTCATTAGTATTTAATTTAACCCAACCCTCACCAGTGGGTTGTTCTCCAGGTTGATAAGCGGTAAAATTCTTAAGATGTGCCCTTAATAGTTTGTTTAAATCCATATTATTACCTATTTCTTTATTTTATAAAAATTAATTGATAAAGGTATTTCTAATGATTGATATGATAATTTATTATTTTAGATATAATTTAATTTTTGTCTTTTAATCTCTCTTCTATAGATTTTTTATGAGCATTTAATCCTTCGAATTCTGCTATAATAGAAGCAGACTTACTTAATTTTTTTAATCCTTCTATATCACATTCTAATACATCAATCATTTTTAAAAAATCATATACATTTAATCCAGAATATTTTGAAGCATATCCTCCTGTAGGTAACACATGATTAGTTCCCGCAGAGTAATCTCCTAATGGCACTGGAGAATATGGACCAACAAAAATTGCACCCGCGTTATTTATCTTTTCCAAGACTTTTTTAGGATTTTTAGTTAAAATTTCAAGGTGTTCTGGTGCAATTAAATTAGAAATTCTAATGCAATCTTCAACATCATTTGCTTTTATTATTAAAGAATTATTTTCAATAGCTGCATTAATAATTTCTCTCCTTTTTGATTTCTCAACATAAGATTCTAAATTTGTCTTTATTTTATCAATTAATTCTGAAGAATTTGTAACAATTATTCCCAGATTATCAGGATCATGTTCAATTTGAGAGAGGAAATCTATTAAAACATATTTATAATTTGCAGAATCATCAGCAATTATTAATATCTCGGAAGGTCCTGCTGGAGTATCGATGGCGACATATTCAGATAATATTTGTTTTGCGGTATTTACCCATTTATTTCCAGGACCTACAATTTTTTGAACTTTTGGTATTATTTCCGTACCTAGTGCCATAGCAGCAATGGCTTGAGCACCCCCTACCTTATAGATTTTTTTTATCTTAAATTCTCTTGCAGAAACAAGTATCTCAGGGGGAATTTTTTTATCTTTTTGAGGTGGTGAGCATATTATGATCTCATTAACTCCTGCAATATAAGCTGGAGCTGCCGTCATTAATACAGTACTTGGATAAATTGCTTTACCTCCAGGAATATACATACCGACTGATTCTAAAGGACGATAAACTTGACCAGCATTCACTCCTTTTTCAATCTCGATTGTCCAATCATCTCTTTTCTGAGCTTCATGAAATTTAATCAAATTAGATTTTGCATATCTTAATGCTTCTAATAGTTCTTTATCTATTATATTGTAAGCTTCATTTATTTCTTCTTCAGAAACTTGAATTTCAGATTTATTTAATTCCACTCCATCAAACTTCTTCGTAAAATCTATAATTGCTTTATCTCCATTGAGTTTTACTTCATTTATTATTTCACTTACAGAATCTCTTATTGAATCTAATTCTGTACTCCTCTGAGGAATAAGTTTTGAAAGATTTTCCTTGGAAATAACTTCTGAATTAATTAATTTAAGAGATACCAAAAAACTCATCCAAAAAAAAAAATTATTATTTTATTTGATCTAATGGTAATATTTGTCGGGGTTCGTGGACAACTAGTCCTTGTGCATATTTTCTTAACTTTGGGATTAAACCTAAAAAATCTTCTTTTTTAATGATTGTATTTATAGCAAACCAACCTTCGGCATTGTCTCCAGCCAATTTAGAAATTGTAGGACGCTTTAAAGCAGGGAGACTTGTCAAAATTTGATTTAAATTATCTTCATGAACATTCATAAAAATGTGAAGTTTTTTTGAAGCTTCAATTACCCCAATCAATAAGACTTTCAAATCTTTTATTTTCTCACATTTCCACTCATCCTGTAAAGCATTTTTGTTAGCGATTAACACAGCAGTTGATGTGTCAATAACATCAATAATTTTTAAACTATTTGCTCGTATTGTGGATCCCGTCTCTGTATTATCTATTATAACATCAACTTCTTCGGGTGGTTTTGCTTCTGTTGCTCCAAATGATAAAAAGATCTTCACTTTCTCATTTTCCCCCCATGATTTCCAAGGAGTTATGACTAATGGTTCTTTATCTCCATATAATTTCTTATATGTTGTGTTACTTTTAATGTAATTTAATGAGAGAGTAAGATATTCCGTGGAAAATCTTAAAATCTTTTTATCAGAAGCAAACTTTTGGAGAGTATCGTCAAGGGAATTTATGTTTTCCCATATGTTAGGGACGCAAAAAACAATTTTTACGCCTCCAATTTCAAGATCTAATATTACTTCTACATCTGCATTCGTTTCTTTAACCCAATCAATTCCAGAAATACCTAAATCAAATTCATCTTCACCCATTAAATAATTAGGGATTTCTTGGGGTCGTAAAAGCTTAATATAAATTTCGGGATCACTCACTGATGGGCGATAATCCCTCTCCGATGCAAAATGTAGATTAAGGCCGGCTCTTTCAAAGAGCGAGGCTACTACGCCTTGTAAGCTACCTTTAGGAATTGTTAATTTTAAAATTTTCTTATTATTACTCATATTTTTTCATTATTCTAATTGATTAAATATAATTTAAAATTTTTTTGACTAAGTACAAATTATCATTAAAACTTAATTTTTAAATTATTATATTACTATTTTATTTATTATAATGTTATAAGAATATACTAATTAAACAAATAATTATTATTTTCTTTAAAATTTATATTATTAAATAGTCCTAAAAAAAAATAATGATAACAATGAGTAAGCCACCAGAATTTATTGATGAAAGCAAATTACTTAAGTTAAGATTGGTAGTAAATCAAAAAGCGAGGGTGAGTGGATAATGGATTTTAGCATCATGTTTAATGTGCGCGAGGGGGGAGATTCTGTTCCTATCAAATGGGGTGAGGACCAACTTAAATCAGATCGCTCGGTTATTATACTTGACGAAAGTTCATTGTCCTTATATTTATGGCATGGCACTAGACAAGGATTAGTAGCTAGGCGTACTGCTCTCAGGCAAGCGCAATCTCTCAAGGGTCATGGATATACTATTGGAAAAAGCATAATTGGAAGAGATATAAAAACAATTAAAGAAATCGATTCAAGAAAAGTTGGCAGAGTTCCAGAAGAAACCGAATTAAATAATGAACTCCAAGCTATATTAAAGAGAGAATTTAAAGAATTAGAGGATTTTATTGTAACTTTTCAAATAGGTGAAATTGAACTAGAAAAACAAAAAGTAAAACCTACAGTAAAAAAACAACCCGCACCACAAATGGACATAAAACTAACACCAAAAGAAGTACCAAAACCTGCGCCGAAAGCAAAACCAAGTAAAAAATTACCTTTAGAAGCACCAAAAGTGAAGCCCGCAGCAGCAAGTAATATATCAGCTGAAGCAAAAGTAGGTTTTGTTATAATGGGGATCCTCGATCATTTTGATGATTTATGGATTAGTAAAAAAGATGATGGATTCTCAATTGAGATGATGGAAGGTCCTGTAGCCTTGTTTTCAGTTATAGGTGGTAAGATAAAATTCTCTGCCAATTCCTTCTCTGGTTTAGCAGAAAACATTAAAAACGATGTTCAAAAAAAATTCATTGAATTATCAAAATTATTAAAATAATTTTTTATTACTTTTTTTAATTAATCTAAGACTTAGTATTTTAAAACTATCTTAACTATTATATAGACATAGTATAAATTTTAATGAATAAATAATTAAAGGGATTCATTAATGAAATTCAGGAGATTAGCGATCTTATTTTCAAAATTGGAGAATACATCTAAAAGACTTGAAATGATAGATATTTTAGCAAGTTTTTTTAGAGAAATTAAGGAAAAAAGTGATTTCAGTGATTTAGAAAAAATAATCTATTTGCTACAAGGACAATTAGTGTCTAATATAAAGGAGTCCCCAAAATTGGGTATTGCTGAAAAGTTAATGATTGAAGCATTATCTATTCGATTAACTTTAAAATCCGAAATTATCAAGAAAGAATTATATAAGACTGGAGATATCGGTACAACAGCAGAAAATTTATTAACAAAATTCAAAACTAAACAAAAGACTTTATTTGATTTAGAGTCACCATCTATTGATATTTCTAAATTGTTTTTATCTTTTAAAAAGATTATTAAAAGTGAAGGAGCAGGTTCTCAAGATATAAAATTGAGAATGCTTAGAGAAATAATTCGTGATTGTACGCCTCTAGAGATAAAGTATTTATTTCGCATAATCAATTCCACATTAAGAGTGGGTGTATCCACAATGACGATTATAGATGGAATCGCAGAAGGGTTTACAGATTCAAAAGAAATTAATCGTGATTTCATAGAAAGGGCTTTTAATTTACATCCAGATTTAGGTGATATTACTAAAATGCTAACAGAAAGAGGAATAGAAGATATTAAAAAGATTGAAATAACATATGGAATCCCTATTAATATGATGTTAGCATCTCGAGTTCCTTATTTAAAAATTGCTTCTAAATTAGGAACGCCATTTATTGGGGAATATAAGTTAGATGGTGAAAGATTACAAATTCATAAGCAAAAGGACGATGTATTATTATTTTCTCGAAGATTACTTGAAATTACTAATCAATATCCTGATGTCGTTCAAAGAGTAAAAGAGAATATTAAGGCAGAGAATGCAATTATCGAAGGAGAGGTGGTAGCCATGGATGCTTTTTATGAAAAAATGCTTCCCTTTCAAGTTTTAAGTAAAAGAAGGCGAAAATATAATGTAGAGGATATTTTAAAAGAAGTACCTGTTTGTCTTTTCCTTTTTGATTTATTAAAATTTGAAGATGAGATCTTCATTGATAAACCTCTTCCAAAACGGAGAGATAAGCTCGAAGAAATCGTTGTTGAGAGAGAAGAGTTACGTTTAGTAAAATCAGTTTCAATTAACTCCACTGATAAACTTATAGAATTTTTTAACGAGGCAAGGGAAAAAGGAAATGAAGGTATAATGGCAAAATCCATACAAGAAAATTCAGTTTATCAAGCAGGGAATAGAGGTTTTCTATGGATTAAATTGAAAGGCTTAGAGGGGGGTAAATTAATGGATTCTGTAGATGTTGCAGTAATAGGTGCTTTTTATGGAAAAGGAAAAAGGACTGGAGTATATGGAACATATATAGGGGCTGTGTACGATCCCGAGAATGATGTATATGAAGCTTTCACTCGTGTAGCTTCAGGCTTGACGGAGGAAATGATGGAAAATTTAATGAAGGATATGAAGCAATATAAAGTAGAGAAGAAACCTAATAATGTAATATGTGAAGATACGCCTGATGTTTGGTTTAAACCGGAAATTGTTTTTGAAATTATTGGAGATGAAATTACAGAAAGTGAAAAATTTTCTTCTTTAGGATATTCCATGAGATTTCCAGTATTCCAGAGAATACGTCATGATAAAAATATTAAGGATATTACTTCAGTAAAAGAAATTAAAGAATTATATATGATTCAATTTTAAATTTTCGCCCGATTAAAGGGAATAAATAAATTTTTGAATAGAAATCATACCCGCTCTATTAGCATCCCTCCAAGAATTATGGGGCCACCCGTAGAATTATAAATCTTTACCGCTTTTTTTAATCGGGATTCACTATCTGAGTATATTTTGAAAATTAAATCTCCCTCTCTTAATTTTGCTCCTTGTTTTTTGTATAT
>JAEOTJ010000263.1 GCA_016839905.1 Promethearchaeota archaeon
ATTAATATAGCTGGTTTTTCAGTTTTATAGATCATAGTTCTCAAAATAATATTTGTTTATCAACAAAAGATAATATAACTAATTTAGCCACGTTATATAATTTAACATAATAACCCGACAATAATTAACTTAAGACAATTAAAACATTTTATTTATTCAATTAATTCATTTAGTATCTTAATAGCCCTTGAAGTATTAAATATTCCACATATACAAGGTTTTTTTAATTTTTCTGCTGCTTTCTCCACAGTAATTTTACCAGCTTTTATTTGATTGGCATAATTTTCAACAGATTGGGGTGATGTGCAATGATGACCACACATAGTAGTGATTTCAAGCACTTTATCGTTAGATGGAAGAAGTTCTTTTTTACCGAATGTGCCTAAAGAAATATGAACAGTATGCATGGTTAAATCAACTTCTTTAAGCATGTTTTGAACTTCAGAAATCAATCCACTTATGACAATAGAAACTCCAAAATCTTTTTTTTTTAGTAGATCAATAACTTTTTGAACGTCTCTAATGTCTTCATATGAAGCAGTAATTACGGGTGAGACTTTCCATACTAATTTGGGCATTATATTTATGGGATTATATCGATTCATTATTTCAGCAATTTTCAACAACTTTTCACGAGAATCAGGATACTCATTATTTACACCTTTTGCAAGCATAGCTAGAATTACATAATCCTCCTTTAGGTTTTCAACCTTTCCAGTTCTATGTAATGAGTGTGTCATTTTTCAAGCCCTCCCTAATCCAATATTAATTTTTGCATTAGGTCTTACATTAAAACCTTGGTCCTCTAATAGATTGATTACAGGAATAGTTCCATCTTCTTGAATTCGCGTAATAATCCCTACTGTAAAAACAGTGTCTATTTCTTTTTCAACTTCTCTTATAACTTCAAGAATTTGGTTAATCTTATCCTTAGTTACTTTAAACTCAATTATTGCCGAAAGAACTCTCTCATCTTTTAATTCTTCTTTGATATGGATTTTGTCGTCTTCTATGATTGCCGTTACGGGACTCATTTCCTCATATTCTACTCCGATTTTAGAGAACTTTGATGTGAATAATTCTATGTTCTTTAACAGGGTACCCACTCCTGGGCGACCTAATTCAATTGAGATTCCATATTCTTCTAAATCAAATCGATTTGTAACATCATTTGTTTTCATTTCTTCAGTTCCTCTACCAGGAATGCCAGTTAATTTATGTCTTGATATTACATTACTAAATGGACTTCGAATAATTCGTGGCCATTTCAATCGTCCAGTCTTTATAGCATTAACTGAACATTCTGACTCCCGATAACAAACACCACATTCTACACATAAATCTTCATCAATAACTGCGTTTTTATTCTCTATTTTTATTGCTTGGACGGGACAAACAACTGCACATTGTCCACATCCGATACATAAATTTTCTTTTATTATCAAATTAATTAATCCTCGTTATTATTTGGCTCTTTATTTATCCTTAACATTAAAATCTTGTAGAAATATTATAGTTACATTCTTTTCTCTTTAAAAAAAGGATAAAAAGATAGTAAATAAATTATTTTTTCCTCTCCATAAATAACCATCACTGGATATCGAGATGAAATTTTTATTCATTTTCTTTATTATTACTTCTCTTAGATTCAATGGAATTTAAATCTCGGGGTAATGTTTTTAATATTATAATTAACATTAAAGAACAAGTCAATGCGAATAATGATAATAATAAATAGCCTGGTTGATAACTATCATTAAAATATAAGAAAAATCCCGCTAAAATTAAAATACTTATACTTCTACCAATCATATAAGCTAAAAAATTTATAGAATATACTGTAGACCTAATTTGTGGAGGGCTAATATCTCCTAAAGTTGCTTGAGTTAATGGGTCAATACCCCCAAACAAGAATGCTCCTATAAAAATTAAAATTATGAAGATAATCGTCATAGGTAAATTGGGTGATGTAAATAGTAAAGAAAATCCTATAAGATATACTATAGAACCAAGAACTATACAGATTAATACATATTTTATCCTTCCATTTTGATCATTTTCATACTTTTTATCTGCTAATTTTCCAATAACGGGCCCACTAATTATTTGACTACCAAAGATAATAATTAAGAAAATAGTAGCGATGTCTGAATCAAAGTTATAATCATTTTTATTTTTTAACATTGTGATAAAATTAGAGGAAATAGCACCAATCGCTATAAACATTATAAAATTAAAAATTATAATTAAGATGATTGTTTTAATTAGCCAAATTTGTTTAAAATCTTTAATTCTTATTTTATAGCTTAATCCCATGACACTTTCATCTTCTAAATTATATATTTTATCCATTCCTCCTCTTAAAGGTTCATCCATAAAAAATAAAGATATAAAACACACAAAACCTCCGATTGAGATTATTATAAAAGGTAAGACCCAGCCCCAGCGAGTATCATTTAAAAATCCTGAAAGGATGTGTCCTAATCCCTGACCAATAACATAAAAAGCGCTTAATCTGCCAAATGCCACACCTCTTTTCTCAACATCTACTATATCTACAAGCAATGAAAAAATTAAAGGTATTGAAGATCCGAAACCAATAGCAGCTATTAACTGAAAGAATAGTAATGAATAAAAATCATAAGCAAAAGTTGTAAGGAGTGTAAAACTAGACCATAATAATGTTCCAATAATTAACATATTTTTTCGAGAAAATTTATCTGCTAATAACGACCATCCTATTGAACTCGCTGCACCTACTAATAAAAACATTGCATTTATGAATAATATTTGAGCTTCACTTTCTAAAGATAGAGCATCCTTAATTTCTTTTGCCATTGGCATAATAATACTTATTAAAGCAGAGGAAAATAATGTTAATAGAATCAGAATGGAAAATGACTGTTGTTTCATAATAATTATAATATGTTATTTGTAAATATAAAAGTTAATCTTATTTTTTTTTCTGGAAATTTAAATGGATTAAATATAACCATGAAATTATATCCAAATCTATAAAAAAGAAAGAGATGATTAATTATAGAGATAAATATGACACAAAATACTAAATGGTTTAATGAAAAATGGTGGGTTTCTCCACTTAATTACGATGAAAGACTAATAAGATCATTTGATCTGCCAAAAAGAGTATATGTAAGAGACTCAACAATAAGAGAGGGTGAGGAAACTCCTGGTGTTTATTATACACTGGAGGAAAAAGTAAAGATTGTCGAGAACCTTGAGGATTTAGGCGTAGAGCATATTGATTGTGGATACATAGGGCAAGTTCAAGATCAATGGGATTTAGCTAATCAAATTAAGGAACTGGGGATAAAAATTAAAACTTATTCTCATCTTAGTTCAAATGTTTCACGTTGGAATGAAGAGATACAAAAATCTTTAGAAGCTAAATTAGATTATATTGGTTTTGGCATTGTTTTGACAGAGTGGCAATTACAATTATTTACAGGCAAACCAGAAGTGACTCCAGATATTATAATTAGTTTAATTCCTTCTGTATTAAGGAAGATTAAAAAAGCAGGAGGAGAAGCTATCTTAGATTGTGTTGATGCTACTCGTTCGGAACTTTCAATTCTGAAAAAAGCTATCGAAAAAGGAGTAAAAAATGGAGTGAAAATGGTAATGTTGTATGATACTGTTGGAGCTTGTAGTATTCCAGCAATATCATACATGATAAAAGAAATCAAACCGTTCCTTAAGGATGTTCCTTTGGGGATTCATATTCATGATGATTTTGGGTTAGGGACTGCTTCGACAATAGCAGCTGTGGAGCAAGGAGCTATATTTATGGATTTAGTTGCTAATAAGTTAGGAGATCGAGCAGGAAACACATCTCTCGAAGAAGTTATTGTAGCTCTAGAGATGTTATATGGAGTTGATACAGGAATTGACCTAAAGAAATTATATAAATTTAGTAAATATATCGAAAAAGTGTCTGGTGTACCATTACCTTATAATAAACCCGTTGTGGGAAAAAATACCTTTATTCATGAAAGTGAGCTTCATGTAATGGGGGCTTTAGAAGGTGAAAAATATTGGATGTGTTTTCAACCTTATAAGGCAGATCTCGTAGGACAAGAAGAAACTCTTATTTTTGGTCCTACAACATTACATGGTGATGCTATTAAGATGAAATGTCAACAATTGGGGATACAAAATTGTGATGATTATATAGATGAGATTAAAGAAAAAACTCGATTAATAATAACTAAAAAAAAATTCATAACGGAAAAAGAATTAGAGGATTTAATAATTACTATGGACATTTAAAATAAGATCCTCTAAATCGTAGCCTGTGATCCTTAAAACATCTCTATCTATAACGAGAGCTCAAAATAGAAGGATAAAAATTCAAAAATAAGGATGATTAAAGCCATAAGGAAAGAATTTAAAATGGAGCAAATCTTAATTATTTTATCAACAGTCTTTTTAAACAATAATTATAAAAAGTATGAAGCTCTTGTTGAATTATTAAATTTTTAAGGTGAGAACAATAGAAGTATTTGCATCATATAAAGTGTGCATTTTCGGTGAGGGTGGAGTAGGTAAAACCTCATTAACACAACGTTTTATGACTGGATTATTTCAAGAAGATACAAAAATGACAATGGGTGCATCAATTTTTGTTAAATATGTAAATATCGATAATAAAACGATAGCACTACAATTATGGGATTTTGGTGGCGAAGAAAAATTTCGATTTTTATTACCTGTATATGCACATGGGTCTTCAGCAGGAATTTTTATGTATGATATGACTCGATATATTACGCTAAAAAAAGCTGAACAATGGTTTTCATACTTTAGGGAAGGACTAGAAAAGGAGAATAGTGATGCACCGATTTTGCTGGTAGGTGCAAAATTGGATCTTGAATCAAAACGTACAGTAAAGCAAGATGATATAGAAGAAATTTTAAAGAAGAATGAGTTCTTTGATCATATTGAATGTTCAGCTAAATCTGGTGAAAACGTTGAAGAAGTATTTCAATTAATAGTTAAGAAATTATTTAAACCTTGAGGGATTTAGTTTTTAAGTATTTTAAGTATAAGATGCATTTAAACATCAATCAATACATATCTTTTTAAAAATCCTTATGCGAGTTTTTGAATTAGGATCTTCCTTTGCAACAACGATTCAATTGCTATAATTATAATATTTTCATTTTTTTCACTAACTATACTGGTAATTTCTTCTAAGAAGATTGAATCTTGATTTTTAAAGTGTGCAATAAGGACATTAATTATTCTGGTTTCCATTTTCGATAAATTTCCAGAGCTAATGATATTGTTTAAAAACTTTTTGTCTTCAGTTAATTTAAAACTCTCTTTATATGATAGATCAAGACCTTTATATAAGATCTCTTGTATGGGTTTCCTGAGAGGGTCAATTATTCCTGCAAAGTTTTCAAAGCTATCACCTAGTTTTTCATGAAGTTCAATCGCAAGTTCCTTAATTAAGTTTTTTAGCCTTTCTGAGCTAGGTTCTTTAAGAATCAGTACAATTCTTAGATACTCATAGTCATAAAGAAGCATTTGGAAATATTTAAAATCAAATTCCATCATTTCCTCACTCATTTTATGAACTTTCTCCTTCAATTCTTTGGATTCCTTTGCTGCGATCTCTCTTCCCGTCATCGTTAATGCTTGAATGAATCCTGAGAACAACTGGGGATCTGTATCAGTTAAAAACGTAAATGTTTCTGAAAGAATAGGTAAACTCTTTTGTCTGTGAATCACCAAAATTGCTTGAATATTTCTTATATCCTTGAATTTTTGTGTCTTTAAAAGTAATTCTGATTCTTTCTTTCTAGCTCTTGGTAGGATCACATATGCTCTCAAGCTCATGACGCCAAGCACACTTATGATGGCGATCATTGCAATAATTATTATCCACAATAAAAGCGGAGGTGCTTCCCTCTGGGATATACGTATGTTAATTGGATATTCCATAGCTTGATATACACCCCCAGTTTTTGTTATAATTAAGTTTAACTGGAATGTTCCTTCCAAACCTGGGGGAAGTTCTAAACTTACCTCATAAATACCATTACCTTGTTCAATGAAATCGCCTACACCATAGTCCCAGGAATACTTAACTAAAGCACCTGTTATAACCGATGTAGAATCCTCCTCAAGTAATTTAATCTTTACCTTTACTACTTCTCCAACATATCCTTCAAGTACACCCTGAAAATTGTAAGGTTGAGGGTTCATCTTTAACTTTTGTACTTGGATTTGAAATGAGAATATGGTTGTTGTATAATTAATTTGTTCAAATTTAACAGAAACAGAATTGACATCAATTGAAAAATTTATCGTGGTAATTTTTACAGTCAGATTAAACCAACTAGGAGCCACTTTGGGCAGAATAAATACATTAGAGCCAACATTAAATGAAAAATTTCCTCCAGTTAAAAACTTTTTTTCAACTTCAGCATAAGCTCTACATGAGAGAGTAATATTATCATTAAATGATTTTTCAACTAAAACATTCTCTTGAGTTGGTACGGAATCTACATAAAGTGTTAAATTTATTGGCTGAGCCCTTATAAATAATTGAAATGAAAATAATTTGGTGGTATAATTTGCTTGTTGAAATTTAAGATAGATATAGTTGATTCCTGCAGAAAAATTCATTGCATTTATAGTTATGGATATGTTGTAGCAAGTAATCAGTGATTCGGTAAGATTTTCCACATAATTTTCACTTGTCCATGTAACAACTCCACCTGTAAGATAGATTTGTTCAATTTCTGCATAGGCCCTTACTGAGACGTTAATAACTTCCTTAAAGTAATGATTAAACAATGTATTTTCAACGATTTGTTGGGAGTTCACTACTACTGTTAAATTCACATTTTGTTCGCTAATGAATAGTTGGAATGAAAATAATTTGGTAGTATAATTTGCTTGTTGAAATTTAAGATAGATATAGTTGATTCCTGCAGAAAAATTCATTGCATTTATAGTTATGGATATGTTGTAGCAAGTAATCGGTGATTCGGTGAGATTTTCCACATAATTCTCACTTGCCCATGTAACAACTCCACCTGTGAGATAGATTTGTTCAATTTCTGCATAGGCCCTCACTGAAACGTTAATGACTTCCTTAAAGTAATGATTAAATAATGTATTTTCAACAATTTGTTGGGAGTTTACTACTACTGTTAAATTCACATTTTGTTCACTAACAAAAGCTTGGAAAGAAAAAAGTTCTATAGAATAGTTTTCTTTTTCGAACCTTAAATAAATGTAATTAATTCCAGCGGTAAAGTTTGCAGCGTCCATAACCACAGTAGAATTATAGTAAGTTGATGGTGCCTCGGTTAAGTCCTCGTGATAATTTTCGCTAATCCAAGAGAAATTCCCTCCTGATATATAGATTTCTTCTCCCAATGCAAAAGCTCGCCCCGAAACATTAATAGTATCTTTGTAGTAGAGATTTATCAGAGTATTTTCAACCACTTGATGTCCGTTCAGACTTATAGTAAGATTAACTTGCTGTTCTTGAATCAATACGGTAATGCTTTTATAAATGGTTTCATATCCTGGTTTCTCTAATTTTATAAGAGCCTGATGTACCCCTAACAATAACCCAGAAGTATCAAGATTAACAATGAATTCGTCTGATACTGGAGTGATGGTTGATGATTCCGCCCAGATAACCGTGCAAGTCGCTCCCGAAATAAGCGTGCTAGTTCCATTTAGAGTGTAATTAACTTTAAGGTCAAACGCTTCGTTCTTATACGCGTTTACTAAGGTTTCGTTCACGCTCCCATTAGTGGCTATAGGTTCTATAGACAATGTAATAAAATCTGAGGTGCTTCCGTAATTAGTTTTATTTGCATATACAGTTATTACAAAGTTTTCTAACAAACCACCCGTTGGTAAATCTTCTGTTGAGAAATTTAGAGTGTAGGTACCGTTGAAGTGTTTGGTTACTGTATAATTTTTCTGCCAATTGGTACTTATATTTGCAGGCCATATCAATCCACCCGAAATCGCACCTGTCACATTGACTTGGCAAACTGCACGGCTATTTCCTACGGAGTTAATGGTCGTTAGGGGGACATCTAAATCCAATGGTTGAGTGATCATTTTTAAGTGAATTAAATCTATTCGAGTTTGGTTTTCGTAATGGTCTTTACTTGCATTAAAAGAAAAGTAGTAATCCCCTAAAGCTAAGCCTGAAGTGTCTAAATCGAGAATATAGACTCCAGATCCAATATAGGACATAGTACCGCTTTGTCCAAAGGTTGAATTATAGGTGATAGTAGCTAATTGTATGTATGTGTCGAAATCGTAATCCATGTAGATCACCTTCACGAGAACGGGATCACCAACCATAGCCTCAATGTAAGAATTAACCGCCGATAAATTAGTACTATGCCAAACCTCAAATTGATAATTAATATATCCAATCTTGTCTCTACTCGTTGCGGAAAGGTTATTCGTCCATTCAATGATGACATCGTACATACCTACTGACATATTATTTCCCACAGTAAAATTTCCAAAAGATACATCAAAACTACTTGGTGCTTGATTTCCTTGCCAGAAAATAGTACTATTGGGATATTTTATTGTGGAATTAACTTGAGTATTAGTTAAACTAATAGTATCGTTTAAGGTAACATTTATGTGAAAAACATCATCAATAGTAACTTTAGTACTACATTCAAACGCAGAACCATTCCATAGCCCTAAATATCCATCATCGACATAGTTTTGACTATATGCTTCAATTTCCCATAGCCCAGGGCTATATATACTTTCAGGTATCACAATATTTGTCGATCCAAGTTCTATTCCAGTACAACTTCCAATTTTATCCACCTCATAACTATCGTATATATGGGTTACGACCCAGTCTGCTGGTTTTTCGATTTCGCCCCAGTTATTAAGGTAAGTAAAAGGTTGGTTAAAGAAACATTGAGCCGTCCAGTTTATCGTGTCTCCCGTTTCATACATAGTTCCTAGAGAGCTTGAGATTGTAGAATTAAATTCTTTTGTAACATAAGAGGAAATCGTAATATTATAAATTTCAAAATCTTCTATTCCTGTTACATTCGGGGAAATTGTAAATTTAACATCCTTTGTCTCGTTATATGATTTTTTTATATCAATAAAAGAATATCCTTCCCCATTGGATGTGTTATAATATGAGTAGTTTGACATATCTTCAAGATCCATTGCATTAACGATACTTGATGCGTTTGGTTTTGTCCAAATTTTATACTTTACATTATCAAACCGAAGAAAATGAGAACTTGCTTGTATATAAGCAGCGTTATCGTCCACATATACCCCTAAGCGTACCGTAGCATTATTTGGGAGAACTTGCCCTTCGGAATTTATATCATAAGTAAGACTTACACTCGTCCAAAGACTATCTGCTAAATTATTTAAAAGAATTGAGTTATTTACTTCTACTCCATTAATGATAATAGAATAGTATATACTAATATTATCAGGTACTGTAGGACCACCTTTTAAATAATAGTAATCTAATGAAAGCGTTGCTAATTTCTCGGAAGTAAGAATTTCGGGAATATTAATATTTTGTTCGTAATACGCATAAGTGTCTGCAGTCTTTCCTTGAGTATCTAATTCAATTTCAACGAAATCTCCCGATTGCCAACCGTTTATTATGAGTTCTCCGGGATCGTCTGAGTGATTCCCCCAGCCATTAGCATTAGATGTAAAAGATCCGTTTATAATCCTGTCTTTTTGATAAGAAACACCATCGTAATTAATTGAAATATTTTCTGTTGTCCAACCATCGACTAATGTATAACTTATGTTTTTAGGTAAGCTCAATGGATAAGATGATGACGAGACTTGAGCATATTGAGTGATTTGTAGCGGTCTTGAATTTGGTTGGTCTACAGATAGCCGGGGAATATCCCGAATATCATTGTTTAAATCTTCATAATTGTTAATATCTGATGTATTCTCATTTGGTCCAAGAATATCATCAATTATTAAGGATAAAATTGAAAAAGAGGTAAATAATACGAGTATAAATAATCCCTTCTTAAATCTAGTTTTTAATTTTCCTTTCTTAATTATAGATCAACTCAATACTATAGTTATATTATCAGAAATCTGATAATTGTAATTTAAACATATTATCTTACAAAAATCAACAAGTAAAGTTTAATTTTGTGATATTAAAGGTTTTTCATTCAATTCCAATTAGAGGAGTATGATTTTTTTTTATATTTCTTAGTAAAAAATTTAATAGATCCAGCTATATCGGCTATATTCTGTAGCTGGATAATGGTTTTGACTTGGATTCTGTAGATAGGTTAGTTAGGTATTATGGAAAAGATATAAATATAGCTAAAGGAAAAATTGAACTATTTGGTCCTTTTCTGCTTAATATCGAGAATGATGCAAGTGCATTCGATGTATTCAGGAGACATTGGCCAAAAGATAAAAGTGATAATTGGGTTGTACTTGGAGATTCTACTAAGCACGGTCAAAAAAATTCTCCAAATATGAATTTCCTTAGATCCAAAATTGGGGGGGATGCATTTCGACATATTTATCAAACCTTAATTGATATAGCAAGTAGAGCTGACGAGAAATCAGGAAATGTACTTACATATGTCCTTTTTAATAACTCCATAATCAATAAAAAAGTTGCATTCTTACCAATAAACTTCTTTTAGAGTTTCATGGTATTCATTAAGAGATTTTATTGATTTCTTTTTTCGTCTTACATTCGCAATTGCATCAATTAAAGCTTCTGCTAGCTGTAAATTAATAATCACAGGAAGATTATAATCAACCGCCATTCTTCTTATCTTATACTCATCTTCCATAATGGTTCTAAATTTTTCTTCAACTGTTGTTGGTTGAGGTATGTTAATTACTAAATCAATAGCTCCATTCTGGAGACAGCCCATTATATTCGGTTCTTTCCCATATTCGTGAATTTTATAGAGCTTCACCGTATAGACTCCATTTTTTTTCAATGCTTCTGCGGTATCATCGGTTCCAAAGATCGTAAATCCTAAATCTTTCAGCTTTTGAGCTAAGGGAATTACTTGTTTTTTGAGTTCTTCACCACCTACAGAGATTAAAACATTTCCACCATTAATGGGGACCTTCATATCGGCAGCTTCCAATGATTTAATCAACGCATCTGAGAAATCCTCCCCCATACATGCAACCTCGCCCGTTGACGCCATTTCTACAGACAGTATTGGGTCTGCTTTGTCTAACCTCATGAAGGAGAACATAGGAGCTTTGATTGCAACATAATTTCCATATGGCATATCCATTAATCTATCTGGAATCTGCTTACCCATGAAAACTTCAGCAGCTAGGCGCATAAGATTAATTCCCCGGGTTTTTGAAACATAGGGCATGCTACGGCTTGACCGAAGGTTGCATTCGATTACAAAGACCTCTTCATCCTTCACTAAGTATTGTACATTAAACGGGCCCCGTATTTTTAATGCTAACGCAATCTCTTTAGTATTTTTTTCGATGGTTTTTATTACATTCTCAGAAACTGTCTGAGGTGGAATGGACATTGTAGCATCCCCAGAATGAACGCCCGCGTTTTCTATATGCTCAACAATTGCTCCGATTAACACATTACTGCCATCGCAAACCCCATCAGCTTCGATTTCTCTCGCACCAGTAAAGAACTTAGTGATAACAACAGGATACTCTTGAGATACAGCTGCCGCC
Organism: Promethearchaeota archaeon; assembly: GCA_016839905.1. The sequence continues at coordinate 11,728 of JAEOTJ010000263.1, forward strand.
AAATCTAAAGTATCCTTTAGAGTTTTTTCATCATAAGATACCCTCATGGCAGCACCAGATAAAACATAAGAGGGACGTACCAATACGGGAAACCCTACATCTTCCGCAAATTTTAAAGCTTCATCTTTATTAGTCAATATACTCCATTGGGGTTGTTTAATATTAAGCTGGTCTAATAAATTGCTAAACTTGGAACGGTCTTCTGCCATATCTATCCTTGAGCCGTGTGTGCCCAAGATGTTGAGATTTGCCTTTCTAAAAAACTCAGAATACTTAGAAAATTTAGCAGCTAAATTTTGAGCTATTTGACCTCCTACGGAGAGAACAATCCCAAATGGTTTTTCAAGCTCGCAGATGTCCAATACTCTCTCTCCAGAGAGCTCGTCGAAATAGAGTGAGTCTGCGGTCTCTGCGTCAGTGGAAACTGTCTCAGGATTATAATTAATCATAATAGCTTGGTCTATTCCCAATTTCTTTAAACCCCATAAACAATTTACGGAACCCCAATCGAATTCTACAGAAGCACCAATCCGATAAGTTCCAGAGCCTAACACTATAACTTTTCTTAAATTATGTTTATCTTCACCTTCAAAATCTATGTCATGTTCTGAGGCAGCATAAGTCAAGTAAAGATAATTAGTTACTGCAGGCCATTCTGCGGCTAAAGTATCAATTCTCTTTACAAAAGGTTGGATCTGATATCTCCTTCTTAGATTTCTAATTTGAACCGAGTTCATATTCATTAGCGCTGAGAGCTGGCCATCACTAAATCCAGATCTCTTTGCTCTCCTAATCCAATACTGTTTTTCGGTTTCGGGTGAATTAAGGATGTCAAGTTGTGATAGTTCCTTTTCTAAATCAATGATATTTTTAATTTTATATAAAAACCACTTATCCACTCGAGATAGTTCATAAATTTCATCAATTGAAATTCCACAATTTATGGCTTCTACGATATGAAAAACTCTTAAATCTGTGGGATTATGTAGAAAATATTTCAATTCATTAATATCACTAAGAGGCTCAATCTCATTTCCAACCAATCCTTTCATTCCAATATCTAACATTCTTAATGCTTTTTGGAGAACCTCTTCAAAAGTGCGTCCAATAGCCATTACCTCACCCACAGATTTCATTTGTGAACCAATTTTTCTATCGACTCTTTGGAATTTCGTTAAATCCCACCTTGGAATTTTTAACACAAGATAATCTAGTGCAGGTTCAAAGCATGCTGTAGTGATGCCTGTTATTTTATTTTTTAACTCCGGTAGAGTATATCCAATTGCTAATTTAGCTGCAATATAAGCAAGTGGATATCCAGTAGCTTTTGAAGCAAGTGCAGAAGAGCGGGAAAGGCGTGCATTTACCTCGATTGCGCGGAACTCCTTCGAGTTTGGGTCCATTCCGTATTGTATATTGCACTCTCCTATGATTCCAAGATTCCTTATAACTCGAATCGAAGCTGAGCGTAGCATTTGATATTCTTCATTAGTTAAGGTTTGCGATGGGGCAACTACGATACTTTCTCCTGTATGAATACCTACAGGATCAAAATTCTCCATATTACAATTAATAAAGCAGTTATCTGCGGCATCTCTAACAACTTCATATTCGATCTCCTTCCAGCCCCATATACTTTCTTCGATTAATATTTGATGTATTCTTGATTGAGCAAGACCTTTCTTTGCCATTCTCTCGAATTCTTTCATATTATTGACTATACCTGATCCTCTACCGCCTAAGGTATATGCAACTCGAAGCATGCAAGGAAATCCGATTTCTTCCACCGCTTTTAATGCCTCTTGATATGATTTTACTGCAACACTATTACATACTTTCACACCCGAGTCATCCATGGCCTTTACAAATAAATCTCTGTCTTCTGTAGCTTCAATGGCTTCTATCGGTGTGCCTAAAACTTTAATGTTATATTTATCCAGAATGCCTGCTTCTTTTAATTCAACTCCCACATTTAAGGCTGTCTGACCTCCAAAGGCAAGTAGGATACCATCAGGGCTCTCTTTCTTTATGACTTCCTCGACATAATCAATATTAACGGGGAGTAAATATATAGAGTCCGCCATTTGTGGGTCAGTTTGAATCGTAGCAATATTTGGATTTACTAAAATCGTGTAGATTCCCTCCTCCTTGAGGGCTTTTAGGACTTGACTACCACTATAATCAAATTCTCCCGCTTGTCCAATACGGATACCCCCGGACCCAAGTACCAATGCCTTTTTTATACTTTTATCAAGCGGCATTAGGACTTCAACTCCATTATTTCTATAAATTTATCAAACAGATATAGGGAATCTAAGGGTCCAGGGCACGCCTCAGGATGGAATTGTACAGCAAAAACAGGTTTGCTTTCGTGAATTACCCCTTCATTTGATTCATCATCAATGTTTTTTAAGAATTCTTTAAAACCACCAACCTCAAAATCCTTTACGCAAAAACCATGGTTCTGCGAAGTAATATAACATTGTTTTGTGTCTGTATTGATAACTGTTTTGTTCCCTCCCCGGTGCCCATATTTTAACTTATAAGAATCTCCCCCAGCGGCCAAACCAATAATTTGATTTCCCAAGCAGATTCCAAAGGTAGGGATATTATTTTCAATTAATTTTTTACATACGTCTATGGCACCTTTATATACTGCAGGGTCTCCAGGACCGTTAGATATAAAAACACCATTCGGATTTAAAGCCATTATTTTCTCATAATCATAATTATACGGTACAACTACAGTTTCTAACCTTCTCTTCGCGAAATTTCTTAGTATATTTAGTTTTACACCCATATCTAATACTACTACTTTGCCAATCGGATTTGGAGGACTATAAATCTTAACTCGTTTTGTTGAGACTTCGCGGGATAAATGCCTTAAATTAGGGTCCTCAGCTTTTTTAACTTCTTCCTTTAATTTCTCTAAATCTGGTGTCTCTCCAGGATTATATACTGCAAGAATCCCTAATTGAACTCCTTCTTCTCTTAAAATTGTGGTAACTGCACGAGTATCTATCCATTCAATTCCAGGTATATCTTGTTCAGTAAGGAATTCATCTAAGGTTTTGACACTTTCGTAGTGGCTAGGATTCTTACAACATTCATTTACTACATACCCCGAAACTTTAATAGAGTCGGACTCAAAATGCTTGAAAATCCCATACTCATCTTTCTCCCATGCGGGAACGCCATAATTTCCAACAAGAGGATGTGTCATTATCACGATTTGCCCTTGATATGATGGATCAGTTAGAGTTTCAAAGTATCCCGCACCTGTCATTGTATTAAAAACAAGTTCGCCTGTTACTATTTTAGCTGCTCCGAATCCAATCCCTTGAAAATATCTCCCATCTTGGAGCATTAAAATTGCGGGTTTTTCTTTTTTGTAAATCATTTTATAAAATTATGTTTCTCTCTTTATTCCTTAAAGCATTTATAACTAATATTTTTTAATAAATTTACTTATTAGAAGAAAAATAATTTCAACCAATATTATCAAGATACACTAGTAGAAGAAAAAAATATTTGTTCCTCCCTTTTTTTCACATCCTTTTTATACATTATTTCCTAATATTATATATAATGAGTAATTCTCAACCTGTCATCAATTCTCGTCCATTTCACTCGAAAGAGTATAAAGATTTTAGATTTATAGCCTTCTGGTCGAATAAAATTACCGAATTTGTTAAAAAAATTTCAAAAACGACCAGTAATCCTCACGTTACACATCGCGATTTGCTCGTTAAGTTCATTAACAAGGAATATTTAAGCGGTATGGGTGAAGTGGATCATAAGAAGCGAATACAGGATTCGAAACACGATGATTTGACCCTGCCTTCAAATGTAATCGAATTTAAATTCCGCTCAGATGCGTTAAAATCTTTACCCAGTGTATTAAGAACCAGGAAGGATATCTTCGAGCGCAATGATCATCTCTATTTTGCATATTTTCGCCGGAGGGGTTGGAAATTCAAAACAAAAATTATAAAAACCCAAAATTGTATATATTACTTAATTGTAATTATATTTCCAAGAGAAATAATATCACTCGATTTAAAAAACCTTTTGAAAGAAGTAATCAAGGAGGAGATGGAATTTACAAAAGAAGTAGCAAGTAAAGGTAATGTTGATTTGGACGATGAGGAACTATATGCCGTAGGTAACATGATCAAGGAAATCAAGCTTGAACGTGAGTTAGAAGAGAAAGATAAGGTTATAAAAGAGAATGCCAAGGTTATAGAAGAGAATACCAAGGTTATAGAAGAGAAAGATAAAGAAATCGAGCGTTTAAAAGCGCAGTTAAAATCCAAATAAGAGACTTAAAAAGTTAATAGAATTTCATTATTATTATATTGAGCTAGTGTATCTTAATAATATTGATTTCAACGAATTTAAATAACAAGATTATTACATGCTCGTTTCGCTAAAAATTATGTTAAAAGGAGAAAAAATTATAATAATACAAGAAGTTAATCATCATCCTCATCTTCCTCATCATCTTCAAGCTCATCTTCCTCATCGTCTTCATCATAGTCCTCATCAAATCCTTGATAATTTTCTTCTGCCTCTCCATAACAATCTTTACAATAAGGTCTTCCATTCAAAAAGAGTGCTTCTTTTCTGAGGATCTCTTCTCCACAATTTTCGCATTTCTTTCCCATCAAACTCATCCAATTTTTTAAGTATTTTAGCTTATTTTTGAGTAGTTCTTTTTATGCATTCTTTAATGAAAGCAACATAGGGGGGCGATAAACCCGCTTCCCATGGACGTGATTTAAATTCAGGATGAAATTGAGTCCCAACCATGAAATGATCCTCCCTGTCTAATTCAATACTATTAATAATGGTTTTACTTTCATCCCAACTGGAAACGATTAAACCCTTTTCCTTCGCTTCAGCAATATATTTAGGATTAATATGATATCTATGGCGAAATCGTTCAATAATCACATTTTTATATTTATAAGCTTGAGATAATCTTGTACCTTCCTTGATAGAAATCTGAAGACCTCCTAATCTCATCGTCCCACCCATTTCTTTTACTTCTTTTTGGCTTTCAAGAAGATCTACAACGGGGTGTGGTGTATCTGGGTCAATTTCCGTAGAATTTGCACCTTTTAATCCAAGATATTTTCTACAAAAAGCGACAAAGAACAATTGAGCTCCAAAACATATACCCAAAAATGGAATTTTCTTTTCCATTGCATATTCCGCAGATTGAATCATGCCTTCAATAGCCCTTTTTCCAAAACCAGGAGTTAATAGGATTCCATCACAGTCACTCAGTTCTTTTCCAATATCTGTATTTTCATCAATATTAATCATTTTTAATTCGGCTTTGTATCCTTGGTGCACGGCAGCATGTTCTATTGCTTCATTGATTGAAATATATGAATCAGAGATGTTGAAATATTTCCCGGGCATTCCAATTTTAACAGTTTTATTAGCATTCTTGAAGATATCAACCATTTTTTTCCATTCAGAGTAATTATTGACTTCACTAAATGAGACTAATTTGGCTTTTAAGTCTAAAATCTCACATAGAAAGTCTCCTAATTTTTGATCCTCAAACAATAAAGGCAATTCATATACCGAAGATAAATCTGGATTGGATATGACTGCTTCCAGTGCAACATTAGAGAATAATGATAGTTTGGCCTTTATTTCGTCTTCTAGAGGCTTGCCACTTCGGCCAATAAGAATATCTGGCTGCAATCCGGCACTTTGAAGCATTTTAACGGAATGTTGAGTGGGTTTTGATTTTTGTTGTCCTACTGCCCGTGAATAGGGGACTAAGGTCACATGGACTAAAGCTGTATGTTTTTTTGCCAATTCAAGCCTTAATTCCCTGAAGCTCTCTAAAAATATGCTGGATTCTAGGTCACCAACCGTGCCTCCACATTCAATTAATAAAACATCCAAGTCTCCAGCTTCAGCAATGTTAAATAACCTATCTTTAATTATATTAATACAATGTGGAATTATTTGAACAGTTCTTCCTAAAAATTTCCCCTTTCTTTCACTAAGAATTGTAGAGAGATAAATTTGACCAGATGTTATGTTATGAGAAGGATGAATTTCAATACCTAGGAATCGCTCATATGATCCAAAATCCTGGTCAATTTCAGAGATCCTATAAGCTCGTTCATCTGATCCAGGGACTGGTTTAAAGTCCCAGACATTTTCAGTAATAAAACACTCCCCGTGTTCTATAGGATTTAATGTTCCAGGATCTACATTCAAATATGGATCTATTTTTGCGACGGAAATCTTAAAACCTCGGAATTGAAGGATCTTTCCTAGACTCGCAGTCACAATGCCTTTACCAATTCCTGACATAACTCCGCCAGTTACAAACACGAATTTACAAGATTTATTCATATTTCTATACTTTTTTATTGAATTTAATAAAAATTATAATAAAATTATAAATATTAATTCTAATAAAAAAACATAACTACTTTATCAAAAACTACTTTATCAATTTTCGTGAAATCATAGTTTTTGTGTTTTATCTTCATTAAGGTTATCTTTTTCCGCTTCTCTTTTCTTAACTTCTTTTTTTTCTTCTCGTTTGCGTTTATGTTCTATATATGGTCTAAATATTGTAATTTTAGGAGGTGTCATAGTTAAAATTGTTTCAGCAATTTTTGGATACTGCGCAATAAACAAGAATTCTTCTCTAACTAATGGTCGTTGTTTTGAGACATTCCCAAAACGGACGAGTTCAAGAATCTGGCGGGCCTCTTCGTCATTTTTAAATTTTAAATCGAAATTTTTATAAATATGTTTAAACGAACTAATACCTGAATATTCACCCGTTGTGATTTTCCTTCCAGTTTCAACTAATATCTTTTCTCCTCTACCTAATTCGTCAAAATCGTAGAGTTCATAATTACGATGGTCTTTTAAAGCTCCATCAGCGTGTATTCCGCTTTCATGAGCGAACATATTATCACCAACTCCAACTTGATTGACTGGAATCGGTACACCGAATGCGTGTTCTGCATATTTAGAAATTTGCCAAGCTTTATTTAACTTAACTTTAGGATCTAACATATCCAATTCACCCCATTCGGCTCCGTATTTTAGAGCAAGAATTGTTGATACCAAATCACAATTTCCTGCTCGTTCTCCTAATCCATTGACCGTTGTGTTTATATAAGCATCTTGTCCTTCTTCCAAGACACCTTTAGCGCCCATAATAGAACATGCTACAGACATTCCCAAATCATTATGTGTATGAAGCTCAATTGGAATATCCACTGCTTTAGTTAATTCTTTACATCTTAAGTGAATTCTATATGGAGTTTCATAACCTAACGTGTCACAATACCGAATTCTATCAGCTCCTGCCTTTTTTGCTGCTAAAGAAAATTTAATAAGATAATTCATTTTAGATCTACTCGCATCCTCAGCATTCACTCCTATAGTTTTGATCCCCAAATCTTTTGCCCGTCTAACTGCTGCAGTCATCAAATCGATTATATCAGCTTCATTATATTTCCCTTGAAATTTACCATTTATCATTTGTTGGGATGTTGAAATTGAAAGATTTACATGTTCTATTCGGGTATTTTCCACAGCGGTAATAACATCAGATTCTATAGCCCGCATCCAACCTGAAAGGATCATGGGATTGATTACTTTCATTCGAGCTAGTTCAAGATTAGCATTAATGTAATTTGTCTCATGAAGCGTATTGGGAAATCCAAATTCGCTCTGGTGAACACCCATTTTGTTTAATAAAATGTTTAGAACAGTTTTTTCTAATTTGGCCAAACCAAGTCGTGAAGTTTGAACACCATCTCTGTTGGTGACATCTAATAGTCTTATTCTATTATCCATTTTTCTCAATTCTCATAATTCGATTACATTTTTTTTCGCGTAAAAATTTTTGGTTAAAATCAATTTTTAAAAAAAAAAAATATAGTCAATATAATTAGTTAAATATCCATGAGTTAAATATTTTTTGATTTAAACTATAAAAGGTTCAGATTTTCTTATATTTATTAAAAAGGTTTCATTTTTTTCTATATTTTCTTAAAAAAACACAAGATTTAAATAATTAAGTTAAAAGAAATTCAAATCTTGAAAAGATATTATTTGCATTTCTCTTCAAGGTTTGGATCTTGAAGGGTTTCCATAATATATTTTGCATACTCTTCCCCAGTTGCACCATTGTCTCTTCCTGTTAATACAATTTTCTTCTCATAAGTTGCACAAATTTCAAGGGCCATTTCAAGCTTTTTAGCTTTTTCCGTGAAACCTATATGACTTAAGAGTAATGCTGCTGCTTTTATAATGCTGGAGGGATCAGCATATTTAGCCCTTCCTTCTTCAACCATACGCGGTGCAGAACCGTGAATTGCCTCAAACATTGAATATTTCTTTCCAATATTCGCACTTCCAGCCGTTCCTACACCGCCTTGGATTTGGGCGGCTTCATCAGTTATGATATCTCCATAGAGATTTGGAGCTACTATCACTTTAAAATGGCTTTGTCGAGCGGGATCGATTAATTTTGCGGTCATTATATCAATATACCAGTCATCCCACTCGATTTCTGGATAATCTTTCGCAATTTCTTCTGCTATTGCTAAAAATTTCCCATCTGTTGTTTTCACTACGTTTGCTTTTGTTATTACTGAGACCTTATTAATATTATTCTTTTTAGCATAATCAAATGCTAATCGAATTATCCTTTCAGCTCCTTGAGTAGTAATGACTTTAAAATCTAAAGCAAGATCATCTGAAACATTAATCCCTTTTGATCCTAAAACGTACGCGCCTTCAGTGTTTTCCCTAAAAAACATCCAATCAATATTTTTTTTTGAAATCTTCACAGGTCTAACATTAGCAAATAAATCAAGTTCACGACGCATAGATACATTAGCACTTTCTATATTTGGCCATTTATCACCTTTTCTTGGAGTAGTAGTTGGTCCCTTTAATAAAACATGACATTTCTTAATTTCTTCCAGGACATCATCAGGTATGGCTTTCATAATCTTTACTCTATTTTCAATTGTTAACCCTTCGATTACTCGAAATTCAACTTTTCCACTATCAATTTCCTCTTTAATCATGAATTCTAAAATAGATTGAGCATGTTTCGTAATAAATGGACCTATACCATCCCCTCCAATGATTCCTATAATAATGGGTCTAAGAGTAGAATAATCTATCCAGTCTTCTGCTTGTTTCAATCTTTCAATTCTTTTTAATTGTTCTTCTATAAGAGTTTCAAAATGTTTTTTCGCATTTTCCATTCTATCATTCATTATATCTTGCCTCTAATTTTTTGTTTTATATAGGGAAGTTTTCCACCAACTTTTAATATTTCAATCTCCTTTTCACTTAGAGAGTGAATTAATAGTATTTCTAAGTTTTTTGTTAAATTTTTTAAAACAACTTCTCCCATTTTAAGTGTTGTTAAATCTATTTCAAAATAATCTCCTTGATCAATATTAGTATAATCCTCTTTATTAGCAAATGTTAAAGGAACGATACCAAAATTAACAAGATTGGCTAAATGGATTCGGGCAAATGATTTTACGATTACTGCTTTAAGTCCTAAGTATTTAGGAGCAATAGCAGCGTGTTCTCTACTGGAACCCTGTCCATAATTTTCCCCTCCAACAATAAAACCTCCTTTTTTTTTTAAGGATCTTTCTGGAAATGAAGAATCAATAACATTATAAACAAATTTACTAATCTCTGGAATATTGCTCCTTAATGGGAGGATCTTTGCACCAGCAGGCATTATATGGTCTGTAGTTATATCATCCTCAACTTTAAGGAGTACTTCTCCTTCCAATTTATCTGATAAAGGATTAAATTCAGGTAATGGTTTAATATTTGGGCCTCTTATAATTTCAATAGATTCAATATCTTTTATTTTAGGAGATAGGATCATATTATCATTAATAATGAATTTTTCTGGCATTTGAATTTTAGGTAATGTTCCAAAGGTTCTTGGATCTGTAAGTTTTCCATAAATTGCAGATACAGCAGCAGTTTCAGGACCTATAAGATATATTTTAGCATTTTTTGTGCCTGATCTGCCAAGAAAATTTCTATTGAATGTTCTTAATGTTACTCCATCACTTTTAGGAGCAAGACCCATACCAATACACGGTCCACATGAGTTTTCGAGGATTCTAGCTCCTGCTTCTATTAAATATTTCATTTCTCCTGAATTAATTAGGTGATTAACGACTTGACGGGAACCAGGTGAAACCGTAAGAACTGTATATTCATCAATGGTTTTTCCCTTTAAAATATTAGCAACTATTTTTAAATCCCTTAATGAAGAATTGGTGCAACTTCCAATACATACTTGATCAACGTTTAATCCTTCAACTTCTTTGACAGTTTTCACATTATCAGGACTATGGGGTAAAGCTACAAGAGGTTCAAGTTCACTCATATTTATCTCAATCGTTTCATCATAAACAGCATCAACATCAGGTTCTAAGGGAGTCCATTGATCACCCCTTCCTTGAGCTTCCAAGAATTCTTTTGTTATTTCATCAGATGGAAATATTGAAGTAGTTGCTCCAGTTTCTGTTCCCATATTTGCAATTGTTCCTCTCTCTGGAACGGTTAAGGTTTTTATACCAGACCCAGTATATTCTAAAACTTTATTAACAGCACCTTTTACACTTATTTTTCTTAAGACCTCTAAAATAACATCCTTTGCTGAAATAAAATCGGGGAGTTTTCCTGTAAGAGATACATTTACAATTTTAGGCATTTTTAAATGAAATGGCTCGCCTGCCATTGCTGCAGCTACATCAAGACCGCCCGCACCGATTGCTATCATACCTACGCCTCCACAAGTAGGGGTATGACTATCTGAACCGAGTAATATCTTTCCAGGGCGGGCAAACCTTTCTAAATGTACTTGATGACAAATTCCATTTCCAGGTCTAGAAAAATAAAGCCCATATTTAGCTGCAATACTTTGAAGATACTTATGGTCATCTGAATTTTTAAAGTCTATTTGTAATGTATTATGATCCACATAACTAACAGATAATTCAGTTTGAACACGAGGAACACCCATTAGTTCAAATTGTAGGTAAGTCATAGTTCCCGTTGCGTCTTGTGTAAGTGTTTGGTCAATCTTTATACTAATCTCAGTCCCTTTTTCTAATTTTCCATCAATAAGATGCTGGTTTAAAATTTTTTCTGTTAATGTACTTCCCACAATTATCAACTTCTTTTTTAATTATTAAATGAATTAGAAATATAATAATTCTTAAATTTAAACGTCAAAATTAAATTTTATCATATCTGCTCAATAAAATCCCTACCTTTAGTTCAGAGATGAGTAGTTCAACCTTATAACAAGCATAATGCAAGAAATTGAGTTTTAGATAAAGGAGCAATGGTTAAACCTTTTTCTTGTTGAATATATTCATTAATTGAAATTCCTTTATTATATAATTCATCAAATTTATTATTAAAAATCTGATAGATATTTTTATTTGTAGAAATGTAAGAACCTAACAATTTATTTGTTGGATCGAATGAGGGTTGGATTAATTCATTATCAGTTAAGCTAAAATTACTAAAGGGTTCTTTAGTAATATGAATATTTATGCTTTTAAATTCCAGTGGGGGATCTCTTAATTCGAGATGTTGGCTTAAAATTTGAAATTTCATGCTTTTTAATAATATATTCACTAAGTCATTATGAAAAATCACTTGAATGTCTTTATTTAAAATACTTTCTTGTAATTTCATCATTCCTTTTGTTATCACCTCTTTTATGTTCTCTGGAATTTCTTCAAAAGATTTTCCTTGGATTAAAGAAATTAAAGGATTTTCATATCTAATACCAATCGCAATTTTACATGCGGATTCATCTGTTAAATGATAGTACATATCTTCAAAATTTTCAACACTAAAACTTATAAATTCAACAGGTTCTTGAGATTGAACAACTTCTTTTATGTTATAGGCTTGAAAAAATTCTTCAAGAGCAATTTCACATTTTTTTTTTTCTAAAAAAGAATCTTGCAATTCTTCTATGTGTTTAATGACTAATCTCTGCCAAAAGGGAATGAGATCCGGAACTAAATGAATTTTCATGGGTCTATCAAAAATTTGAACTAATTCTAAATCATTCAAAACGGAACAGATCTTATAACCTCTTTTTAATGTAAGACCATATTGGTTACACACAGCCTTTAAATTTTCAATTTTCTTATTTTTTAAAAGATGATGATAAATCTTTTCTATCCCTTTTTCAATAATCCCTATTGTATCAAATAAATGTCCTATTTTTATAAAATCATTTTCCCCCATTGGTTCACCTATTTCATTTTGTTTAAAGTAAACTCGGTTAAGACATCAAAAGCTTTATTGACATTAACGTTTTCTTTAGCAGAAATCTCTACAAATCCTTCCATCTTGTTTTTTTCAGCAATTTGGATGCCATATTCTCTCATAACTTGGCGTTGAGAGGGAGATAGATCTATCTTTGCACCAACAAGCATGATCGGGATGGGACCCGCTTTTTGTCTAACAATATTTGTCCATTTGGGGATATTATCTAAAGTCTCAGCTCTTGTTATGTCATATAAGAGAAAAGAGGCGTGTAAGCCTATAAACGAGATGTTTAACAGATTGCTCCCAAACAATACGTGGGTAATAGAAACCTGAACCTCTCTTCTCCACCGACATCCCAAATCTGCAACTTGATTTTCTTCCCATTCAAGACAATTGTTTTAACATGAAAATCCACTCCAATAGATAACCCAATACACTAAATGTGTTAAATCAAAAATTGATATTGTTTAGTCTTTCAGAGGGATTAAATAGATTGTAGCAATACCTCTTTCTACACTTTCAACGAAAAGTTGTAAGTTTTGTAAATGAGGTTTTGCCTACTGAAGCGTCTCCTATTAATAGGATTTTAAATGTATAATCGTAGCTCGTCATAGTTGATTATTTATACCTTTAATTAATATAACTCCATATTTTATTTTTTTTATCTTAAAATAATATGCATTATTTTATTTATAATTTTTAGTAATTAAAATGTTTTAAAAAATTTCTTATATAAATTTTCAGAACACTGATTTTTTAATAACTCAATGGAGAAATAGTCTCGATAACCAATTTTATTTATTATAAAATTTAAAAACTTTTTTAAATCATAATTTCCATCACCAGGAAAAGTACGATCTGATTCTTTTAATTGATTTAATTCATCTAAAGGATTGTATTTTACATCACATAATTGAATTAAAAATAGGGAGTCTTTAATCTCCCTAAGCTGATTAAGTTCAGTATTACCTTTAGCAAAATGAAAGATATCTATTATATGGCCTAAATTTTCTCTTGATTCTAAAGGCTGAATAACTTCGATTGCATCAGATAAAGATGAGATTGAACTATTAGGAAGATTTAAAAATTCGAAACCTAAATTTATATCATTTTGTTGGATTCTTTTAGAGAGATCTTCTAATCTCTTTCTTGTTCTATTGAAAATCCTCCACTTAGGGATTAACTTTGATTCCCTCGTATCTTCTAAAAAAGAGGGATTTAATATTATCAAATTACATTCTAGTTTATTACAGTAATCAGTCATGAGGTTTAGATTTTTTAGAACTTTTGTTTTATATACTCTTTCGGAACTTAATGAAAAATCCTTTAATTGAAATATGCTTAATAATTTAGTATCATAACTTTCCAAAAGGTCTAAAATATCTTTTAATTTAATTTTTTCAGAGAGAGCTTTTCTAATCCTTTTATAATTCAGTTCTACAGCTTTAAAATCTTTTGAATACTTTATAAAATCAATTAAATTAAGTTTTTTACATGAATATTGATTTAAGGCGATTTTAATCATTTCGATTTAAAGAAGTTCAAAATATAAAAAAATTATATATGATAAAAGTGATTAAAAATATATAATCATCTATAATAATCATTCAAATTTATTTTAATATGTATATTTAATTATTTATTTAAAAATCAAACAAGGGTTAAAAAATGATTTCTAGAATACTCATAATTGCTTCAGGTGGGCTACTTTGTTTTTCAAAAAACTTTTTAGGGAAGGATACGGTTGATGATGATTTAGTCTCAGGATTCTTAACTGCTATTAGTAATTTTGCTAAAGAAATCAAGGGAGGTGAAATTACTTCTTTAAATTTTATGAATTTTAATTTCATGTACGATTATGATGAAGAACTTGATATTATGTTCATACTTGTTATTGATATTGACGATTTAGAGGAGGAAACAAGAGATAAAGTAGGAATAATGAAAAATGAATTCTTAAAAAGATATCATGACAATTTAGTTGAGTGGACTGGTGATGTTACGCAATTTAAATCATTTGATGAATTTGTAGAGGAAAACATTTTCATTCCTCCAAAAATCTTGCTTGTCGGTGAAGATGGGGTTGGAAAAACAACAATAATGAATTTATTTCCTGGTGAAACTGTATTAGAATTAGACGAAGATTTAAATGAAGTTATACAAAAACCAATTAATGTATCAGGGTTAACGGGGATAAAGCAATTTATGCTAAGAGAAATAAATTTAGAAGAATTGGTCGATAATTCAAAGATGTATAGACCCCTTTTAGATTCCGTAGATATTATTTGTGTTGTTTCAAATTCTGCAGCAAGCAATTTAGGTAGGACAAAAAAGTTATTTTCAGCACTACAGAAAAAAGTGAAAAAAGCAGACTTTTACGTCATAGGAAATTTTCAAGATTTAAAAGATATGGCTTTTGAGCCTAAACAAATTGAAGAAGCATTTGGAGTTAAAACTTATGGTTTTTCATGTAAGAAAAAAGATGCACAAAATGAAATGAATGAAATAATGGTAGAAATGTTAAATACATCTATTGTTGAAAAAATTAAGAAAAAGGAAACTCCTACATCAGAAGAAGAAGAAGAAAAATTAGATTCATTTTAAATTTAATAATAAAAATTATAGGATTGTAATAAATATGAAAATTAAAAAAGATTTTGTATTTCCCGTCTATATCTCGAAAAAAGTTATAAATTCCATTGTTAAAACATGTAAGAAAAATAAAAATGAAGTCTTTGGTTATTTAATTGGAGAGCTTTATAGCTGGAAAGATCAAAAATATATAATAATTACACATAATCTTTTTATTAAAGGTGCTGTACTTGGCAGTGAATTTCTTGTTCAGGAACAAGGAGAAAAAGGCATGGTTAAAGATGATAGAAATCAACAAGAGGCAATTGAGTTTAATTTTAATGAGTATTCAACGGAATATAATTTATTAAAAGAAAAAGAGGATAATAGCTATTTATTGCGACTTGGATGGTGGCATTCCCATCCTGGATTTAGCTGTTTTTTAAGTGCTATTGATTTAAAAACCCAATCGGTTGTTTTCCCAGAATCCCATATGGTTGCTCTCGTTGTAGATCCTATAGCAAATGAATATGAATTTTTCACTTTAGATTCAACCGCACCAAAAGGATATAAAACATTGAATTATGCAATTTTAAATATTTAGGATGTATCTAAAATTTTACTATTTTAATTTAAATCTCAAAAATTAAATAAAAGATTGACATCTTTTAATCTGTATATTCATTTTAGAATGAGGGAATATGGCAAAGAAAAAAAAAGACCTTGATTATATGGTTCTGGGCGAAGAATCTATAAATGACGATAGATACGACCGGCAAAAACGAATTTTAGGGTGGGATCAAAAAAAAGTGTCAAGCGCCACAATAATGATTATTGGGGCAGGAGCTACAGGAAATGAGTTAGTAAAAAATCTGGTCCTTACAGGGATTGGCAAGATTATTTTAATTGATTATGATATAATTGAAAAATCCAATTTAAATCGTTGCGTCTTATTTAACCTACAAAGTGAAATAGATAATAAATATAAGGTTGAAGTCGTAAAAGAAGCTTGTGAAATTTTAAATCCTGATGTGGAAATCATTACTATTAAAGAAAATTTGAATGATATTGACAAAAATCTTTATAAAAAATCAACTGTTATTTGTTCTTGTCTTGATAATGTAGAAGCCCGATTACAAGCAAATAATTATGCTTATTATTATAATATCCCATTTATAGATTCTGGTATTGATGAATTTTATGGAACAATTCAAGCAATATATTCAAGAGTCGAAGATGCGGCGTGCTTACAATGTAGTATCTCTGGAGCAGATTTAGATTTAATGTGGAAAAAGTTTTCTTGTACTGGTAAAGAAATGAAGACTGAAGATGGTGAAACAATGGGTAAAATGGCTACAATAATTACGACTACGGCAATAATTGGAGGCTTGCAGGCCCAACAAGTATTAAAATTTGTCATGGGAATTGATTATTTTAAAGAACACGGAAAATGGAACCCTAATATTGGCGAGCCTCTCATTGGTAAGCAATTAAATTATAACGGGCGTATAAATAAATTTGAAATTATTGAAAAATTAAAGAATCCGAAATGTTGGATATGTTCATATAAAAAGTGATGATAAATTTTGACTCTAGTTATGGTTTTTTTATTTTTTTTTGATATTTTAATTTAAACTTTAATTCAATCCATAAACATATTTCCCTTTTTTCACATTACTAAAGTGAAATACTTATTCGTTTTATTATTAAAATCAAGAGTAAACCATAAATTAAAATACTTGTATTATTATTATATTTTGGATAGGTCATGTGATCTTTAATCTAATGATGGGATCAATTAATTCAAAATATAATTTTTAATATTTATGAGTAATACTGATTTAATATTAGGATTGTTTTTTTCTGATGAGAATAGCCTAATTTATGATAAGATAAAATATTCAAAAGAACTCTCAGCAGAGAGAAGAGAATTAATAAAGGGGCTTTCATATAAATTTTTGGGAGCAGTATTTTTTACTGCCGCTTATGCAGAGGGAGAGATTTGGAAGATAGAATTTATTGAGGCATCTTTATCATTACAACAAATAAAAATTAATCAACAACATGATATCATTCAATCATTTTTCATTCTAAATTCAACTATTGAATTTAATAATGGCGATTGTACAAATCTTTTTACATTAATAGGCTCTCCACATACGGAAGATGTTAAACTAATTTATGATAAAATGATTAAATACATTCATCCAAGCATTATTCAAGGAAGTATAGTTAAAAGTAAACTTATAGGGAATGATTTTAACTTTATGGAATATATTAATGAAGAATTGAATAGAAGTATTAATCTGATCAATTATTCGCTTGGTTCTTCTAGAAAAGTGTATTGGAAGGAACAAAATAGATATTATTGTGTAGGATTAATACAAAGAACGATCTCAGATAATTCAGAAGAAACATATTTATATACATTTGATAAAGATGATCTAATTAGAGAGCAAGTTTTAGATTTCATTCCATCTTTTTATATCATGGCGATCTTACCTGATTATTATGAAAAGTTAATTAAAGAGACTCTAAGATTATTTGATAAAAAGAATATTACTCCAAATATTAAACAAATAAAACTAAGCCTTGGAGATAAAGAAGTAATCTATCTTGAGGAATATTTAATTAATAATGAAGGTGATAAAAAAAGTTTAGGAGTTATTCTGATTCTAGGAAAGCAAATTTTTGATAAATCTGAAAATATCTCTTTTTATAAAAAAAATATAAGATTAAATTTGGATGGTCATAAAAATTTTAAAGATATGATAAAAAGTATTAATCCAAAATTTTCTATTATTGATAAATGGAGTACGGATTCAAGTTCAAATCTCAATTCAATTCAACAATTCCTTGATAAAAAGAGGTGAAGGTGAATGGATGAATAATTTTGAATTTGACGAAAGTTTTAAAACTGAAAGGGAACGTTTATTAAGATATTATGAAAGAATAAATAAAAAATCTGAAAATTTAAGTGAAATCCAAATAATAGCGAGATTTTTATTGGATCAATCAATTGGGACTTCAAATGAAGAAATTCTCAATATATTAAATTATTTTAAAAATAAATTAGTTAAGAATATAAATACATTAGATTTTGCTTTTGAATGGATTAGAGCACAAAAAATACGTCTAAATTACAAAAAGCACTTGATAAGAACAAATTATCCAAATAACAATTTGAACTTAGCTATAGATGATTGTATCACTCATTTTTTCCTTGAATATGATGATTACTTCAGAAAATTATTTAAAAAAGAAATTCTTGAACATGAAATCAGCACTCTCTATAGTATTTTTTTCTCTCCTTATGAAGCGAAGAAGATAGATGTTGCAAGGATATTAGCTTATTATAAAGATGATATACCAACGATATTTCAAGGAGAGAATAAAATAAATACTAATATTTTTACCCTAAGGGCGGGACTGTCTCGTTTGATCTTATATGATTATAAAAGAGTCTTAAATAGTAGAAAAGAAGAGAAAAAAAAAAAAGAAGGAAGAGATAATAAAGAGCCAAGAGAAAAAGAAGATACTTGTGAATTTGGAGGTGCAAGAATGCAAAGAATGGTTAGGACTTACTGCATTACTAAAAAAGAACTTGAAAAGAATGAAATTGAAGGGGCAATTTCTCAATTTTTATCCCCTTATTTCAGATTTGGAAATTTTTTTAACTACGAAGATTTCAAAGAATTGCTAATTCAGAGTTTTGCGGAAAACTTTTTATCAGGGGTAAGTGATAATGTTAAAACATCCTACCATAATTTAGACACAATTAAAGAATTAACTTCAAAGGAATTAGCAGATTTTAGAGAAATACATAAAATTCAAGTATTAGATGGGTTGGCTTGGATTAATGATATGAAAAAGAACTTAATAAAGTTATTTAGAAAATTAATTGATAACATAGATGAATCTAAACAAATTAAAAAGCCTCAAGAAATTGAAATTTCATATAAAATACCTACTATTCCAAAAATAAAAAAAAAAAAGCCGAATGGTGAAAATAATTTTGCAGAGCTTTTTGACATTAGCATGGAAATAGATGAATATAGAACCAAACTGGAAGAACTTGTAGATCAATCCGATCTTAGTTTAATACAAAAAAGAATGATGGTTAGAACTAAAGTTCATGAATTTACAATGGAAAAGAGAAAATCTTTTAAAAGACACTAATTTTTTTAATCTAAGTCCTCTATTATTTCTATTAATTTATTTTGAATTATTGGATTTAATTCCATTTTAATGCGTTTTTTAAATTTCTTTAATACTTTAGGATTTCTTGCTTGATCAAGTGATATTATATATTTTAAAACTGCCCAACGTACTGAATCGTCAGGGTCTCCGATTAAAGGGAGAATATATTTAAGATAACTTGAGTCCTGGTTTTCCTCAATTGCCATTATTGTTTTTGCCCGAATGATAAAATCCGGATGATACAACTTGAGGATTTGGGGGCTCTTAATCGTATCATTTTTGAAAAAATTTAAGATGATATTAAAAATCTCTTTTCTAAAGTTATTTCTCTCATTCAACTCGCTAAGACTTTGTCTTAGTTCAGATTCCGCTTTTTTGCCTATTTTTAATAAGCTATTAACTGATAAGAAAAAGTCATCAGACAAATCCTTCTCCAAATTTTTTACTAATTTTCGAATAATTTTATTGTTAATTTTAGAGATTTCCATATACTGCCAATTTTCATCTTCAATGCTTTGATCATTCCTAAAAAAATCCAATTAATCAACTCGCAATTAATTAAAATGTTAATAATAAAAAATTAGTCTTATAATTTAATTATTTTATTATTAAATTGGAAATAATGAATCGAATGGCTGAAAAGAATTAAAGGATTAATAATTACTTGTTCTCGACAAATTTATTCTCTGATGCTTAGGCTTTTTTACATAATTTTTAATTATAATTTAAAACGAAAAGAATTCAAATCCTTTTTAATTTTTAATTTGAATAAAAACACTAATATTTAAAATAAAAAAAAATATAAAAATTAAGACTATTATATTCTATATATATTGAGAAATAAAACAATATAAGAATATAATTTAAAAAAAATGGAAAATAAAAAATAATTGAGGAGGATCATCGAATGCCTGAATTACCTTTAGAGATTTGGAGAGATAGAATTGAGAATGAAATTGAAGGCTTACAAGCTTTAAAAGTTCTTGAGCCTGATTCTGTTGTAAGACATGATGAGGATATTGAATGCGTGATTAAAGTAGATGCATTAGGATTTCTTAAAGAAACGAGCGATTTGATTCCTGTTAAAAAACATAGAATATTTTTAAAAATAAATAGAAGTTTTCCTTACCCTGGTGGCATTGATTTTTCTTGGTATTCAGACATTTTCCATCCAAATATCCATCCCGTTGAGCATATAGAGGCCTCAGGAGAGAGTGGAACAGGATATATTTGCTTGAATGTTCTCAAGAAATGGTCAAGACTCTCAGATCTTGAAACTACCGTCAAGGCTTTAAAGATGCTCATTGAACACCCTAATCCTGATGATCCTCTTAATTATGATGTCTGTCTTGAAGCAGCTGATTTTTTCAGAGAAAATCCCATGGAAAAAATTAGGGAACAATTTGATTTTGAAGAGGAAGATGATGATGACGATATCATAATC
>JAEOTJ010000264.1 GCA_016839905.1 Promethearchaeota archaeon
AGAACTCTTATCAGAATTAGTAGAAAAATTTAAGCATTTAATTAAAGGAGAAAAATTAGAACCCATAGAAATTCAAATTAATAGAAAAGATGGTAGTTTAGCTTGGGTGTATTCGCAAATTTCATTAGTTAAATTAAGTACTGAAACTTTTTTGCAAGTCATAACCCAAGACATTACTGAACGAAACAAAACAGAGGAAAAATTAATAGAATCCGAAGAAAAATATCGGCTTATTACTGAAAACGCTAATGATTTAATTGCCGTCTTTAACGAACAAATGCAATATGAATATGTAAATGAAAATGTTTTTAAAAATGTATTAGGTTATTCAGAAAAAGATTTAATTGGTAGAAAACCCGGTAAATTTATTCATCCTGAAGATATTAGAAACTCATTGTATGCAATAAGTAAAATCCTTAGAAAAAGAAAAGGAATTGTTGAATTAAGATATAAGCATAAAAACGGAAATTATTTATGGTTAGAAGCTACTTTTAGAAATTTTTTTGATAGTAATGGTAAAAAAAAAATTATAAGTATAGCAAGGAACATCACTGAACGAAAGAAAACTGAACATGGATTAAGGGAATTGAATAAATTAAAATCTGATCTACTTAGAAGAACATCTCACGAATTAAAAACACCTCTCATCTCAATCAAGGGTTTTACTAACCTTTTATTTGAGCTACATCATGAAAAATTTGATGATGATGTAATCTCAATTATAACCGAGATAAAAAAGGGATGTAAACGTCTTGAAAAAATCATTGAAACGCTTTTGGATAGCTTCCAATTAGAAGCAGGAAAAGTAGAATTAAACTTTATTAAAGAGGATTTATCTTTTCTAATTAACTATAGCATAAATGAGTTAAAAAGCTTGGCTAGATTGAGAGATCAGTCCATTTTCTTAAAAATTCAAGAGAATTTATTTTCTGAATGTGAAAAAGAGAAGATCTATAACGTTATTTCTAATCTATTAATTAATGCAATAAAATACACGCCCCCCGGTGGAGAAATAAAAGTACAAACTGAAATTAAAGATGATTTTATTATATGTTCGGTTGAAGATAATGGAATCGGTCTAACTAAAGAAGAAAAAGGCAAAATTTTTAAACAATTTGGGAAAATTGAACGATACGGCCAGGGTTGGGACATTGGAATTGAAGGATCTGGATTAGGACTATATATCTCAAAAAATATTATAGAATTACACGGTGGAAAAATTTGGGTAGAATCCGAAGGGCGGAATAAGGGGAGTAAGTTTTTCTTTTCTTTACCTATCTTAAAAGACATACAATAAAAAAATTAATAATTGACTATTCATTTAAATTCTTATTGTATAATCCTCAATGGGAGGGTGGTCTAGCCTGGTATGATTCTTGGTTTGGGACACTCGCAAAGTACTTGCGGGAGCAAAATACCAAGGGGCCGGGGGTTCGAATCCCTCCCCTCCCATTCTTATAAATAAGGTGCTTTTTCATAGAGAAAGAGAATTTGAAAAGAGGAGTTGATAAAAAAAATTGACATTATTAGAAAAGAACATTGAATTAGCGAAAAAAAGGAATAAAATAATCATAAATTATGAGGATTATTTAGTGAAAATAAATAATGCCATAAAAAATTTGGTGGGCGATGTAAAAGTATTTCTTTTCGGCAGTGTTCTCAGAGATGAGCAAGTTGCTTTAAGTGATATAGATCTTTTAATTGTTGGAGATATACCGAGAAAACACCTAATTAGAGCTGAAATCTTAGCGGATATCGAAGATAAGGCTAATCTCCCTCTTTATCATCCTTTTGGTATGCATTTAATTGATGATAATGAGTTTATAAAATGGAAAGAAATTTATAATCTCAAGTTACTTGACTTTACAAGATAAAATAGTTATTTTTATTTCTATCGTATTTAGTCGGAAATCAAATAAATATTTTTTTTAAAAACAGTTCCTTTTTTAACTCATCTTAATGTGGAATAAAACGACATAAATTATAGTTAGAATTTTTAATCTATTTGGTATTTATTATTTACCCTTTTTTATAAGTAGATGTAAGAAAAATATGGTTATAAAATAATATTAAAAATTAATGTAAGTAGAATACTTTATTGTTTCTTCTCTTTAAATTAATTAATTTTAATGAATTAAGCGATAGATTTATATAGGTGTAAGTAGAATATTTAATTGATATAAAATGGTGTATATTTTACATGAGAACAAAACGTTAAAAAGTGGCAAGAAAGTAACATACTTATCTATAGCACATAATGTTAGAGAAAATGGAGTTCCCGTGAGAGAATGGACTATACGACTTGGAAGGAAGGAACAAGCTGAAGAAAAACTAAGAGATATTGCGCTCAACCAAAAAAGCTTCAATCCTGAAAGCGCAGAAAATTTATCTTCGGCATTATCATGTGCATATTTAGATATTTTCAAGGAATTAGAATTAATTGGAATCATAAATGGATTAACAAATAAAAATCGATCTCAAGGATTAACTCCAGGACATTATATTTTGTTTTGTGTATTAAACAGATTAACTGACCCTAAAAGTAAAAATCTTTTAAAAGAATGGTTTGAGGGGACAATACTAAAAGAACTTTATCCTAATATTTCCGAATTTTTAACAGTTCAGCATGTGTGGAACCATTTTGATGAATATTTTACTCAGGAAAATCTCAAATCAATATTTTTATCTCTTGTAAAAAAAGTGATTGAGCTCCATGGTATATCGCTCAAAACGCTTTTAATTGATACAACGAATTTTTACACGTATATTTCAGACCATCCTTTTAATAACTTACCGAAAAAGGGAAAGAGTAAAGATGGAAAGAAACATTTAAACCTTATCAATCTTGCGCTTACCGTTGATAAAGATACAGAATATCCGATTTACTATAAGACATACCCCGGAAATATTAATGACTATACGATCTTTAAAGAGCTATTACCTGAAATTATAGAATGGTTTGATCAATTAGAACTCGACTGCCCCGACTTGACGCTTACATTTGACAAAGGAAATAATTCTGAAGATTCAATTAAAATCATTGAAGAGAACAAATGGGGGTTTATTGGCTCTTTAAAGCCATCCATGTTCAAGGAATTACTCCAAGAGCCTTTTACGGAATTTTCAAAAATATATGATACAAGGAAAAAACATTCGGTTTATGCGTTCAGGAGAGAGGGTAAAGTATATACCGATAAATCAAACGTAATAATCGTGACTTTCGATGAAAAAGTTCATAATAAAAACTTAAATACCCTAAAGTACCATATTGCGAAGAGATTTGACCAATTGAAGGAATTTTGCATCCATAAATTAAATACCAAGCCTCAATGGCGGAAGCCTGAGGATATTTTAAAGCATATAGATACCCAAATTCTAAAACAAAAGGACTTTAAGAAAATCATTACCATTATTCTTGAAAGCGTAATTAAAGAGACCGTGGAATATCAGGAATTACGATGGGGGTTGGATGAACGAACTTTTAAAGAAAAAATAAATACTTACGGGAAATCTATAATCTTTTCCAATAGGATGGATTGGACTACAAAAGAGATCGTATTAGGCTATCGACAGCTATATAAAATCGAAAAAAAGATTACTGACATGAAATCATGCCGTTACATTAAAACTCGCCCTTTTAATCATTGGACTGATAATACCCTCCGAATTCATCTATTTATATGCGTTTTAGCATTGGTAGGACAAGCTCTTCTTAAAACAAAGCTTAATAAATTAAAATTAAACGGTTCTTTCCAGAAAAACGTCAAAAATCTGGAAAAAATCCATAAAATAAATTTATTTTTTAACAAAGGTAAGTATAAGAAACCAGTTTTACCCCACTTAACCAAAATACAAGAAGGATTATTTTCAAAATTAAATTTAGAGCAATATTTTTTATAATTTTTTTCGTGTAAGTAGAATTTGATCCATTTTTTTAAAATTCTTTTT
This sequence comes from Promethearchaeota archaeon, assembly GCA_016839905.1. The sequence continues at coordinate 3,949 of JAEOTJ010000264.1, forward strand.
AAAGATGTTACGACAAAAAAAGGTTTAAACTTAAATAAGCATTATAACTTGTAAAGTCAAG
>JAEOTJ010000068.1 GCA_016839905.1 Promethearchaeota archaeon
ACGTGCCTTATCTTTAGGTGGCTGATCATAGAAATTAAGTTTCGCAGAGCCAATAGATATCATAACATTCCGAGCTCCTGCCATCTCCAAATCAAATAGAACTTCTGCACCAAACATCTCATGATAAAATTTAATACTTTCATCGATATTCGAAGCAAATAGATGGGCATGATGTAAGTTTGCTCTCATTTATTATCCCAATCAATTAACAATTAAAATTTTCAATTTTAAAATTAAGTAAATGAAATTAATAATTGGTTATTCTAATATTTTTATCAATGTTATAAATAATTAGATACTATTTTTATCTGAAAGTGCAGTAAATTTTTTTATATTATTGAAAAAAAAAAAGATTGAGCCATTTTGCCTGAATATGAAGTTAAGATAAAATTCCATATTTTTCCATATAGAAAATTCAATATTACCGCTACTGATGATGAAGAAGCGAGAAGAATTGCTAAAATCCAAGCAGAACAGATTATTAATACTTTAAACTTTACTATTGCTAGTATAAGACCTAAACGATATTTGATGGACAGGTTTTTATGAAAAGAGCAAATCTATTCTGTCCCTGTTCGAATTAAAAAGAGAAAATTTTTACTCTTAACTTAACTTAAAATTCGTTAAAGAATATCTAAACGCCCATACTTCCAAATTTTTATCCAATTCTTTTACCTTCTTCACCACAGGCACAAAATCCCCGTCTCCAGAGACCAATACCGCCGTATCATACGCAAGTGAGATAATATCAACCGCGATTTTGATATCAGCTTTCTTTTCAATGGCATCTTTAAACGCTATCTTATCAAAAATCGCTTTAATCATATATCCACTTCGATTACTTAAATCTTCATACTACTTCTTCTTCTCTGAGCTCATGAGATACACGAAACCTTCATATAAAAATATGCCCTGTAAATTTCGGTCGCAAGTTGTGATGTTTTTCAGTTTTTCCTAGTCTGCCTTGATGTTATTCTTCCTAAAGCCCTTGAAAATGTTCTTATAATCTTTACTTATAGATTACATTTATACTTTTAGTCTCATTAATATATATATATTTTTAGTAATTAATGTAGGAAAGAAATATTGATTTCATGCATAAATTGGAGGAAAAAGGAATGAATGTACCAGAAAGTAAAGTTGAGATCAGTGGATTTGTGGCACGATTTTACGACCAATTGTTACGGATCGCCAGCTTTGGTAAATACAACGGTATGATGAAAGCGGCGATTGCCGACATGGATATTCAGCCTGATGATGCGATTCTGGATATGGGCTGCGGCACTGGATATAACAACTGTCTCATGGTCAAGTATCTTGGCAATGACGGTAAAATTATAGGACTCGATATCAGCAAAAAGATGAAGAAGCAATTTGAGAAAAAATGCCAAGATTACCCCAATATTTCATTTATTCAAAAACGAATCGAAGACCCCTTGCCGTTTCATGATGAGTTTGACAAGGTTTTTATATCGTTTGTCTTTCACGGATTTCCAAACTCAGAACGAAAAAAGATCGCTCAAAATGCATTTAATGTGCTTAAGTCGGGAGGACGGTTTATCATCTTTGATTTTAACGAATTTGACCTTGATGTTCAGCCATGGTGGTTTCGCTCTGCATTTCGCAGAATTGAATGTCCTCTGGCTTTTGAGTACATCACGGTTGATTGGAAAAGCCGACTGTCTGAGTGGGGATTCGATAATTTTAACGAACATTTGTATTTTTCAAAACGAATTCGACTTCTCAAAGCCACCAAAAAATAATAGTGCTTCTCAACAATGATTCCATCTAAATTCTTTTTAAAACTCTTATATTTGTTAAAATATAACTCTCATTATATCTTTCTCGCTTTTTTTTTATATCTCTTATTAATTTAAGTATAACGAATATAATTATTATATCCATAAAGATAACAATGGATAATCCTAATAACTCGAGCAATGTATCTAAGTTATAAAAATAATTAATAATGCCAAAGTAAAAATAACGAAAAATATAGTAATAATAAGGCCCTGCTTATACCGCTTCAAATCTGTTGAATATCTATAGTTGTTAAAAAATTCTTTATACCATAATATCTCTTCATTTGGTTCTAATATTTTTTTAATCTCTTCCATATGGATTTCTTAATTATGTAAATCGTATTAATAGTATAAAATTACATCTTTCCTTTAAATTTATAACAAAAATGATTATTCAGTTGATTTATCCCCAATCGCTTTTATAACCAGTTCCTCCAGGGGGCCATGAGAAAATGATTGCCTCTTCCTGACAAACATACCAGCATGCGGCACATTCCATACATTTTTCTAAACTCTTAATTTTAGCTTTTTTTTCCATGATTTCGAAACACCCAGCTAAACAAACTTTCACACAATTGCCGCATCCTATACATTTCTCGTCATTAATTTTTATAAACTCGCCCACGCCCTCAACCCATTGCACACCAGGAAAATCTTTAAATTTTTTAACTATATTTATCAACTCTTACTTAATATACATAAAATATTGATGGATTGGCTTTATCTACAAATTTTATCATTTTGTTGCTTAATTTATTCGATATAGGATTTAATAATTTTATAATCGCTGAATAGATGGGCTCAATGATAGGCAAACTCTTTCTTATTAACGTGTTCAAAGAATTTGAAAGAGGAATTATAATGATTTTAAGTACTCTTCTTATCCGCAGCATTGATTTCATTATTAAGTCTATAAATCTCAACGTGCTTAGAAATTTGCGTTCCTTCTTTCTGACTCGTTTTGATGCTGTGACTTTAATGACCTTCTCTTTCACATAATCATAACTCTCGTGAAGCCAATTCTGATAATAACGGAAGTACATCTTAATCCATTTTGTTATTATCGTTGGATCTTCTTTCACATAGGCAATGAGCAGCTTCATGAACGGCGTGGTAAAATGTGTCAACGAGCCTAACCCCCAACCTTGATGAATATACTTCTTGAGCTTCTTTATATCATGCTCTTGTTGAGCGATACGCAAATTATAGCGATTTCTACCATTGATAGACCACTGAATAATTGAATGTGCCTTTATCTTATCATCATATTTCTTCAAAAAAGCTTTAGAAACGTCATTGGCTTTAATTGCTTCAATTGCGACCTGGGCGGCAATTTCGGCTGAATACCATGCTGCTGGCACGCCATCACACAATTCTGTACTTTCAAGCCCCGCAGCATCTCCAATTAATATCATACCATCCGTATGATTAGGCATTTTCCGGAGCTTTTTATTTAGCCCTACATAAATCTCGAAGCCTTCCCACATCCTTGCACGCAATTTAGCTCGAGGAGCTACTAAATCCTTCCACCACAACAGTTTTGAAGTTATATTATGATGATACTCATCAAATAGTTTACCTAAATTTGGCACCGATTTCTGATCTGTTCTTAAACACTGGTCCTGCATAAAATGAATACTACTTCTATAAGGCCACACCATTAGACCATTGCCATAACCAAGCGGCGGAGATATTTTTTGCTCGTCCCAACCCCAACACATCTTAACGGAATATCCAAAAATTTTATCAATGTCTTCTTTTCGCATAACATAGTCGTATGTATCGGCTAACGAGATGGTTTCAGGTGGATATTTTTCGCGCACGCCCGCTTTTATCGCTAATATGCCCTGCGAGCCCTCAGCATTTATTACAATCTTAGCCCTAATTTTCTCGCCTTTATCTGTTATAATTCCTTTAATGAATTCACCCTCTTTTATAAAATTGGTGACTGTAGTTGACGTCCTTAGTTCAACGCCTGCCTCCACGGCCTTTCTGGCTTGCCACTGACAAAACGGCTTACAATAAGTATTATAACCAAATGCAATGATCGGAGAGAGTGGTTTCGGGACCTTTAGTGAATCATCGATTTCAATATCCCCTTTATCGATATCTTTTATAATATAGTTTACTATACCATCAGCAGGACGCTCAAAGGGAGGATTACCATCCCTAATAAATGTTGGAGCAAATAAAAATCCTTGAAATGGAATAGTTAAACCCGAAATGACTTTATCGCCAACATTCTCAGAACGTTCAAGCATTAAGGTTTTAAGCTCGGCATCAGCGCAGAGCTTCGCTGCTACAGAACCCCCAAACCCAGCACCAACAACAATAATATCAAAGTCTTCGTCCATTTATAAAATATTGAATAAAGAAGTATATAAGTTTATTATTTTAATTTTGCAATTACTTTCTCTTAATTAAAATATTGATTTAGCTTTCTTAATCCTTCAATAATCAAATCTACTATTTTAAACATAGGCATTTTTACTGCCCATCCATATTCATCAAATAAGTATACAGGAAGTTCCCAAAAGAGCATTTTACGTGTTTCTCTTCGATACATGCCTATAAATGCACCTCCAACGATTTCACTTGTTCCAGAATCATCAATTTCTATGGTCATTTAACTCCCTTATACTTAAAAAGTTGTTCAATCATTTAAATCTTTTCTCCGCCATAACAAGTTAGTTTTATTTCAATTCACCGCTAAATTATTTTATTTAAAATGCATTTTATATAATTCATTTAAAAAATAAGCAATCCCTAAATAACTAATTTCAATTGACTTCTCTTTTTTATTATCTGGATTTACATTAAGATTCAATATAGACTTTTTTTTAAGTTGCTGGATATATCCATTTATTGTGCCACGTCCAATATTCTTCCTTTTTTTTTTATTAAATACGTTCGTCAATTTTTCGATTGAGCTATATTTTATTGTATTAGATAATAGTAAATTTTCATCAAATGATTTATCGAACCGGAAAAATTCATTAGGTTCTTTATAAATGTTAAAAAATAATTCTAAAAAATCAAATTGTTTTTTTGTAATATTATCTAATGGAAGCTTTGGAAGATATATATTATCAATTATTCCGACCTCGATATTATCATCATATATAAAATTACCATGAATAATATCCGTATTAATAATTGAACACGCAATATAAAACCAAATATCTATATATCTTAATCCTCCTGAAATATTAACTAAAATATTTTTATACCCTAAAAGTTTTTGTTGAAGTATTTTATGTGTAAGTTCAGCAACTGCCATAATAGTATTTGGATTTAGGTTAAACCTTACATTTTCGACTTCTACTTTCCTATCTTTATAATAATTGATTAATTCTTCAAGTGCTTTAGTTGCTGCTTTAGTACCTGGTAATTCATCTTTTTCAGTCACAAAAATTACCTTGCTAACAATTGTTTTGTCGATTGAAAGAATAAGTTTCTTGTGATGATGACCAACTAATATAAATTGACAATATTTTTCTGCTATATTTTTCTCCTCTATTATTTTTTTAATTTGATTTTTTTTTAAGTAAATTACTATGCCTATATTAATATTAATTTATATATATATACTTTCTTTATATCATGAATAGGAGATAATATTTATAAAGAAAAGAAAATATTTAGATCTAGAGATAAATAATCAAGCGACAAAAAACGACAAAAACATCTAAAAACACTAAAAAAGAAGGAAAAAACTTCCTAAAATACCAAAAGTCTATAATTTTAGAAAAATATAAAAAATTTTATTTTTTTCA
>JAEOTJ010000265.1 GCA_016839905.1 Promethearchaeota archaeon
CCAGTAACGGTTGCATTGTAGTAGAGTGACCCTGTAATACCTGTTAAAGAATCTAATAATGTATTAGGGGTTGTAGAAGCTCCATCAAGGAATAACGTTTCCTTCATAAAAGTACAATCCCTCATGAAAGTCATGTTTTCATATTGAATCATCCACTCCATTATCCCTGTGGTCATATTTGCTTGAGTAATCAATCTATCACCACTTGTGTAATTATAAGCTTTCATGGTCCCATTATCCCATAGAAATACTTCATCAAATCTCATATTCTTAATTGTCTGATTATTCCAAAGAACACTAGCTTCAGCCGCAGTTAAACCTTCTGGATAGACTAAAAAGATCGGTCCGCCGCCACCATCATCATCTCCCCAATCTTCTTCATAGATACTAATATTATCTCCGACTTTCACTCCTGCACATTCAAGACAATGATCAATTTCACTTCGCTCATCTTTTTCAGCCATAATTGTCATATTACCAGCATTTGGGGTATCAGTCCATGCATCATCAATTTCAAAATAAATATTTGCATCTATATCATGTACTATTGAGCTTCCTCCTACTGATTCATTCCAAGGTCCCATAGTGACGGTAAAGTTAAGATCAGAAGGAATACTTGTTATTGTTAAATTCTCAACAATGAGGTTGCCTAAATATTGAGAAAGGTCATCTCCTTGAGACATTAAGTAATACATGTTTAGTGGGATATAATTATTAGCCATACCAACTACTTCATCCTCTTCAAATAGTTCATATTGAAGAGTAGTTTGATTCCATCGTGAAATATCTGCTCTAACAACATCATAGACTTGAATTACTTCATATCCCATACTCATCATGGGAGAATTTTCTGCTTGTAAGGATGTAATTTCTATCTTATATTCATTATATTTTCTCGGTAGCATTCCAGCACCCCAAGCTTCTTGATAGACGTGGAAATAATCTCCTGGATTTACACCACAGCAACCAAGGCAACATTCAAGGTCTGGACCATTGATTGCATTTAATGTTATTCTTCCTGGACCAGGTACATCAAGTTGCATGTTTTCAATTTCAAAATAACAACCTGTAGGCTTCCCATCATATCCATCTAACATTTGAGCTATCGTATTTCCTCCGAATAATGTTGCATTATCAGGCGTACCATATACTGTGAATTCCAAATTATAATTTGTGGAGTTGACTTGGATATTCGATCCGACTTGAGGACCTAGATCGTCTGCTAATGTATCATCCTTGTCTTTATCAATCCAATTCTTACCCATATAATAAGTTTGTCCGGGACTAACATACCAACTAATATTGTTGGTCATATTACAGTCAAACACTCTCTTATATGATATTGTAAGATTTCCCCAAACGGTATTGTTTTTATCCCCACCAATTTGAGTATATATCTCAGCATCACCTTTTTGGAGGGTTCCATTGCTATAATACGTTAAATTAACGAAATAATTATGTGTTGTATTCTTAAACCATATTGTATCACCATCATAACCATATTGATTAAAGTTATTCATTACACCGTAGTTTTTATAAGCATTCCAATATGACATATTAAGAATATCTGCCATAACAGAAGCATCATAAACCGTGTCGTTAATCGGTACTACAGCTGGTAAATATCCTCCTTCATGTGTCATGAGAACTTCTCTCCATTGAGGTTGAGCTGTGGAATCAAAGCTAAAGGATGACAAATTGAATTCATAGTTAGGCATACTCATAATTTTATTTCCTGTAACATTATAATAGGCTTGTTGACCTAAAACAGTTGAAAATTCTCTTGGGCCCATAAAGTCAATGGTTTGATTGGTAAAGCCTGAAATATTGACCATTTCTATTAATTTTCCTGTCATTGGTGCACCGTTTACCCAGATCTCAGTCTCATACATAAGTGTTGTATTAACATCTACGTCAGAATGCCAATGCCAATTGCCATTGGGATGAGGATGTTCTGGAATATATACATCTGCTCTAACATAGCTAATAAATAGAAAACTAAAGAGTAGCATTGTTGGTAAAACAATCGTTGATAGAAGAAATAGCTTTTTTAAATTTCGGTTTTTTTTCATATTTTTTCAACTTTGTTTCTTTTTTATTTAGATATTTTAAAAAAGTTTTTTAGATAAATATTAAAAAAATAGAAGTTAAGACTATTTTTATATGTATGTATATTAAGTTTAGCACACAAAATGATAATATTCTATATAAAAAAATTGATTTAATAATGATCAGACATTGTGTCTATTTGCTCTTCAAAAATGATAAGAGAAAGAACTCACATTTTTTATATAATCATTGTTAAAAAATGAACCAAAAATTAGAATCCATGATGAATTGGCAATGGAAGTGGGATTATCTCCAGAGGAAAAAAGATTGATTTGAACAATAAAGCATGCCATGAGATGGTTAAAGGAACGAAATCTGGAGTTTCATCCTCGATTTGAAAAAATACTAGGAAAAAACTATATATTATATTATAATGAGAAGAAAAACAGATTAGTAAGACCTAAATAAAAAATTAAGCCGCGTTAAAATATATCTTAAATTTAAACATTGATAAAAGGATATAGATCTCATTTATTTTTTAGTCAAAAGATATTTTAATCCTATTTTTAAAAATAAAAATTAAAAAGAATGCATTAAACATTAATCATATATAAATTTAATTCTATAATTCTTAATTGTTCTATGAAAAAAATCTAAAATATATATCCTTAAATATACCTAAACCATATCTAATTTAGTCGTTTTAAATTTTGATGAGATATGATTAATTATAGATCTATTTATATCAAATACCTATTAACTAATAATAAGAATATTATTCGTTATTTAAATAAAAAATTAAATTAAATCTTAAACCTTTAGTACTTAATTATAATTAAGAAATTAAATAACTCATGATTCATAAAAGCGAAAAAATGTCAGAAGAACTCAAGGAAGAAAAGAAGAACGGTAAAACAAATAAGGATAATAGTACTAAATTAGATAAAAATAAAATAGACCAAGAAAAAAATAGTAAGACTGACAAAGAGATTGAAAAAGTTGATAAAGAATTTTTATCAAAGGCAAAAGATTCGCGAGATATGATTGATAAAAAATTAAGGAAATTTGAAAATAGTATTGAAGATATTTCAGAAACAATTGCTGAAATTGAATCTGATAAAACGGAAGAAAAAAAACCAATTGAAGATATAAATATTGAAATTTCAGAAGCACAAATTAAATTCGAGGGAATATTAAAAAAGATTGAAGAAAGAGAGGAATATAATTCCGCATTACGAGAGAAAATTTCGGAACTTGAGGAAAAATATAATCGTAAAAAGGAGGATATGGATGTTTTTGAGGAAAGTTTTAAAATGACTCAAGAAAGTAAGGATAATCTACAAGAAGAATACAAAGAACTTTTAAAGAATAATGAACAATTAGTTAAAACTTATGAAGCACG
>JAEOTJ010000024.1 GCA_016839905.1 Promethearchaeota archaeon
GAAAGAGATAATTTACATCCAAATTTTCATTTAATTTATCTTCATCTCCATAGAAGTGTGTATAAATACCTACAAACTCATCTGGTGTTTCAAATCCCACTGATCGTTGTAAATCTAAAGCTCGAGACCCTGTTGCAAAAACTAATAATTTACATGAATAAGTTTGACCACTATTAGTAATTATTTCTAAATGGTCATTATACTTATTTATTTTTATTACTTTTTGTTTATCTTTAAAGATACCACCTTTTTCTTCGAATTTTTGAATTAATCTATCTAGTAATTTTTCTAAATAAACTACTTTACCCAAAGGGCGACCAAATTCTTCAGAATTTATAATTCCATTGAAAGCACTTCCCATATAATTAGTTTTGAGATGATATATTGGGAATAACTCTTCATTTGACCACTCAGATTCTTCAATATAAGATTTATTATGAAATGGAAATATATTTGTCGATTTTGGGCGCTGAGTTATATCTTGAGCATCAAGAAGTAGTGTTTTTGCAAATTTTGCAATTTTATAAGCAAATGAAGTCCCAGTGATACCCGCTCCAATGATAACGATTTCAAAATTCATTTTAATCTTGAATAATATTCTAATAATTTAAATAAAATTTTTGAAAATATTTAAGCAATTTCATATTTTTATAATAATTTGGGTTGAATATTCTTAATTTTCTTATTCTTGCCCCCAAAATATTTATTGTCCGAAGAAAAATCGCAAAAAATTTGAATAGGAATCATTATATATTAATTTTTAAGGGGATCTTAAATTAATTAAATAATAAATGTGATAATTAGTAATTATACAAAAAATAATAAATTAGAATAATAGAATATGTAGACAATATTATAAAAAATATTTATAAGTAAAAAGAATTAAAGATATAATTACAAATAAAAAATATTTAAAAAGGATTGACTGATATGGTTACAGCTAATTTTTGGTTAACGGGAACATCTGCATTAGGTGTTGTGGTTTGTGGTTTAATATTTGGCATATTTTCCTTATTTAAAGCGAGAAAATTGGAGCAAAAACTTCTTAGGAATTTTGGATTTATGGTTATTTTTATGGGACTCTTACTTCTCGGTCCAGCTACAGACTTTTTGTTGGTGCTTTTAACTGGTAGTAATATAACTCCTCCTGAAGTGTATGGAATACTAAGTTATATGTGGGTGGCTCCCGCTTTAATTTTAGCAATGTATATAGGTAGTGTACTTATCGCTCCAAAGGCCAAATGGTATATTGCTGGTATCTATGCTATTTTAGGAATTATCTTTGAGTTGTTTCTCTTTTTTGACATAGCAAATACTTTTACTTTTCCTTTAATAACTCCTGGCGAAGATATTATTGATTCTTCATTTAATAGAGGGTCTATAGCATTCATATTAATTGTTGTTTTTATTCTTTCTACTCTATTATTTGATGGAATAGGAACGTTAAAAAAATCTTTCCAATTATCCGGGGAATTGAAGAAGAAATTTCTATATTTAGCAATTGGATTTTTTCTATTTACAATTGCTGCTGTTATGGACGCGCTTTTAGAACCAGGGCCTATATTATTTATAGCAAGATTCGGATTTATAGCAGATAATGTTTTCTTATATATCGGAATTAAATAGAAACCTCTAAAGCAGAATTTTTAAAAAAAATTTTTGTTTTTCTTTTTTTTTATATTTTTATTTTAATCATAATTAGTTCTTTTTTTCTAAAACATTTAGATCAGATTTTGATACAAAGATTTAAATATTCTGTTATCATAACATTCTTATATCAGAATGGTCTGACTTAAGATGATGAAAAGTAATTATAGACTATCTCATGTTGCATTTACAGTTCTTGGGTTAGTTGCTGAACGAGAGAGTCATGCTAAAAACATTAATGAGAGAATTGAAGAGCGAGGTATGAAAAATTGGACGGAGATTGGAAAATCCTCTGTTTATGGCGTTTTAAAAAAATTAAGAAAAGATGAATTAGTTAATATGAGAATCGAAGAACAAAAAGAAGAGGGAAAAGCTTATACAGTGAAAATTTACACAATTACCAAATACGGGTTGAAAGTTTTAAAAACGAAAGTTTATGACACTTTAAGGAATTTTAAAGGCAGGAGGGAATCCGATTACGATTTAGCGTTGTCCATGTTGCCGATACTATCAAAAGAAGAACAAATTGAAGCGTTTACAAATTCTTTAGAAATTATAAAAAAAGACATAACTATGTTGAAAGAAACAGAGAAAGTTTCGATAAAAAAATCGATGGAACAATGGAATTATTACCCCTTGACCATTAAAGCGCTTTTTTATCGTCCAATTATAATAATGAAAACCCATATTGAATTTATAAAATGGATGTTAGAACAGATAGAGGTGGAAAAAGAATGGCGAAATTATTAATTGATGGGTTTAGACATAAAGTGGGAAGGCATTGTGAATCGACAGCAATGAGAGACATGTTCGAGTTTTACGGACATCCAATAACCGAATCTATGGCTTTTGGGCTTGATGCAACTATGGGATTTACATTTTGGGATTCTAGTTCTCAAGAGAACATCTTTACAGATACTTATGAGGGTGTGGTTCCATTTTTTATTGGGGGTAAACAGGGAACTATTCGAGAGAGCAGTTTGGCGTGTAAAATTTTAGGAATTATCCTAAAAGAAGAAAGTTCGGACAGTCCAGATAGAGCTTGGCAACTCTCAAAAAAATTATTAGAAAATAATTCACCTCTTATAATTAGCGTTGATATGTATTATTTACCAATTAGAGATACTTATAAAAAATTTCACTTTGGCGGTCATGCTATATCTTTAGTCGGATATGATGATGATTTTAATTTAGCATATATTTATGATACAGAATTTGATAATCTACTAGAGATTCCAATTGAGGAACTTAAAAAAGCTAGAGGTTCTAAAGAGTGTGGGAAATTTATGAGCCCAAGGAATACTTACTTCACAATGATACCTCGAGAGGATGAAAAACGCCCACCAATTGCCGCAGGATTAAAATTATCACTGCAAAAGATTGTAAATAATATGTTGGCTGCCTCTATGAGCCATCAGGGGATAAAAGGATTGAAAACTTTTCATAATTCTATTAGTAAATGGAAGGATACGTTAAGTAGTGATAAAAAGATAAGTTATAGTAATGAATCTCATTCAATTGCCTTCATTCAATTCGAGAGCATGTATGGTTTTATTGAAGAATATGGCACCGGAGGGGCTTGTTTTAGAAATTTATTTCTTGAATTTCTCCTAGAAATTGCCATGCGACCTGAAGTTATGGATGGAAGTTATGCATGGAAGAAAGAAGAAAGAAGAATAGTTGAAGATTCTATACCTATTGTTAATAGATCTGCAATACTTTGGAGTAAATTTGCCCATTCTTTAAAAGGGGCTATTGAGGAAGGTGGAAACGATTGTATCGCGCATGTTAATTTAGAAGAATTACAAGATACAATTTGGAGTATAGTCGATCTGGAAGAGAACATGTTTAAAGCACTATCAAAAATCAAATTATGAGAGGATATGATACATGGAAGAAAATAATTTAGCTGGTCGTTGTGGAGTCTATTGTGGAGCTTGTAGAATCTATTTGCTCCAAAAGAAAGATCTATTTGAGGAAAAGGGGTATAAGAGAGGGTGCAAGGGATGTATAGCTCAAGATAAAAATTGTGCTTTCGTTAAGAAGGGTTGCAAGGCTTTAAGAAATAAAGAAATCGAATATTGTTTTGAATGCGAAAAAATGCCTTGCGAACGATTAACGAGTATTAACAATAGGTATAAATCAAAATATAACGTTAATTTTTTAGATAATTTAAATCGAATGAAAGATAGTGGAGTGGATCAATGGCTTGAGGAGCAAGCCAAATTTTACAAATACCCCGAGTGTGGGGGCGAAGTTTGCGTTCACGACGAACAATGTTACGATTGTGGATATAATTATAATCCAAATAAAAAATAAGGAGGTAATAACTATACCAACAAAAATAGATTTTAAAAATAAATTTAAAGAATTGTA
>JAEOTJ010000025.1 GCA_016839905.1 Promethearchaeota archaeon
AAATGATAAATTTAATGTTTTTATTTAATCCTCCATGAATTGATAAAAAAATCCACCCTACGAAATACGTAAATAAAAATATTTGTCGTATCCTCGCTTGAATATCCTCAAAAACATATGGAGGTGGAGTAAAGGTCATAATGTAAGCGAAAGTGAAATTCAACACAAAAAAACCGTTACATACCAAAAATATCCAAGCTGAAACCCTGTACTTATTGCCAATTGAATCTCTGTTTACTCTTCCATACCAATACATCATAAGTCCATATGTTATAAAAAAGGGAAGTCTTCCAAGCAAACCCCCCAATACCAAATATAAATTATAAATAATAAGTTCTGTTTCAGTCGAAGGTAATCCAACAACGCCAGGAACAGTAAATGAAATCAATATAAAGAAAATGTTTATTAAACTGAGACTAATTAAGATCTTATTTTTCCGCAGTTCCTTCTCTGCCATCCCTGACCAGAGTAGCATAACATTTAAGGAAATAATCACAAATGTCTCAATAAATATAAATAACAGAAAAAGAAAATCTGGAGGGAATGGGAAATATGTGAAAGTTAATGACATTTTTATCAATATTTTAAGGTAATTACTTATCATACTGATATAGGCGTATTTAAAGGTAGTTGAAGAAGAATGATATTTGTCAACAAATTCAACTAAATCAATCCAGAAGTATCTGAAAATTATATAAGAAATGGGTTTCTTCTTAAATGATTTGATCTTTTTTAAGTCGAAATTTATATAACTCTTTGCATTTCCAACTTAGGTTTACAAGTTTACTATTTTTTTTAGTTGTTAAATATGACGCAGTGCGTGAATCTAATCTATAGACAGCAAGTGTGTCCTCTAAATTCGCCTTTATTTTAAGAGCTTTCGTAATTTCAACGATTTTTTTAATAATTAGCAGTTGATTTTTCTTTCGATATGGAAAACAGTATAATTTAATTTGATCTTTGCTCAAATTGGTTTTGAAAAGTAACAAGTACCCATAACGTATAGAGCCATGCCTTGCAGCAACCCAAAAATCAGGGAGAATCTCTATTTCATTAACTTTTGACCAACAAATCTTTTTATAAAGCATTTTAGAATAATAAAATTCGATATAAGTTGGTGTAAGAATACAATAGGATTTCTTCCACTTACTTCTATTCTCAAAGATGTAGAGTCCTGATGCTACTAAACCGGTAGAATTAATGATTAAAAAAAGTGGAAACCAGAGTAACCCTATCAGTGATGCTAGAAAGATTAGAGAGAAAATTCCTATAGCCCCAAGAACTATACTTGTTCTCCAAGATTCAATTATTCTTTCTTCTTTCAATCTTATCAAGTTTTTTATAATATTTTTTATTCCGCGGATGGCGGATTTTTTCTCTTCTTTTATGTAAAATCACACAAGGAATAATATCGATTATTAGGAATGCGAAACCTAAAATAAAGTAAATAAGCGCTAAGATGTTATCCCCAAATTCATACAATATCCCCCCAGTAAAAAAATTGATCATCATTAAACTTGGAAAAATAAAATAATAGAAGATTTCCACCAAATTATATTTCTCCATCTTATCTCCGACTCATTATATCTTTTAAGGTTTTAATACCAATTCTTCACCATTTTGCCCAATCTCAAGGATTCGGATGTTTAGGTGTCTTACAATATTTTTTCTCAAAGAATTCAATTCTCCCTTAATTTCTTCAAATTTTAGAACTCTACCTTGATCATCGAGAAAATTCAATATGATACCCTCTTTTTTCTCAAACTCGTAAGAGATATGTATCTGGTTTAAATCCTCAATTCTCATTTCTTCCAAATTAATAGAATTTTCTCAGTGATCAACTTTAGAAATCTTAATTTTGCCAATCCTCCTATTTAAAATAAAACAAAATTCATCCTTATTTCTTTGCTCTAAATATTCCCTAAAATTTATAATAATAACAATTAAAAGTGCTACGAACCAAAATAGAAACACAAAAACGGAATAAGGATGAGATTCAAACATATTTATGAATAAATT
>JAEOTJ010000266.1 GCA_016839905.1 Promethearchaeota archaeon
ATTTTCCATTTTACTCACTTATTATATTAATACATATTTCAAAATTTAAATCTTTTTTAAGTAAAAACTTCTTAATTCCTTTAAAAAAACATTATCCCCTTTTTTAACTATTAAATCCATTAACTCCTTTTCTATAATTACAGCACCTTTAGTTCCAAAAGTTCCAATAATCTTTGAAAAAGGAGGTTCTAACTTACTTCCAATTATCTTTTTTGCACCTAATGCACTCTGAGCTAATCCTGTACAAACAACTCCCTGTGAATGTTCAGGATTGTGAATTTTCCCTCTTTTCACTTTATATTTATAATATATTGGTGCTTTTTTATGAATTTTAATCAATTCTGCAGACCCAATTATTCTTAATGTCGTTGGAGGTAAATCTAATCGACTTAAAAGCATAAAATCCGTTTCTTTTCTGATGAGAACTTTCTCATTTAACCATAAAATTGCTTTAAATCCTTTATCCTTATTTGTAGCTTTCGTTTGAATCTTTTTTCCATCAAGTTCATAATATGGATAAATTTTACCAACAACAGTTAACATTCCGATTGTAACATGGATTTGGGTACCAAACTGAGTTATTGGTTTAAATAACTTATGATTATTTACTTTAATTTCAAGAATTTCTCCAAAATTAAAAGCCTCAATATTATTTGTTGCATAACAACCTCTATAAATACTTTTAACGTCTAAATTCTTGATGTTAATTCCCACTCGATCTCCTGCTTTAGCAAGATTAACATTTTTGTGAAAAATCTGAATATTTTTTACTCTCCCAGAAGTTTTTATGGGCAGAATCTCTAAATTTTGGTTTAATTTTAATATTCCTTTTAATAATGTACCTGTTATGATAGCACCAATTCCTTTAATTTGAAAATGATGATCAATTGGAATTATAATTGGATCTTCATTATCACGTGAAATATCTATAGACTCAATTGTTTTGAGGATACCCTCTTTAAGCTCCTCGAATCCAATGCTTTCCTTAGCTGAAGTGGCAAAAATTGGCAATGAAGACCCAAATGAGGTCGTTCTAAAGAAATCTCTGGTCTTTTTTATTTCATCTTTAACATCCCCTTTAAAGGAGTCAATTTTATTCAGAATAACAATAATATTTTTAATACCAAGTGCTTCAATCATAATAAGATGTTCCCCTGTCTGAACTTGCGGACCTTTATTAATATCAATTACAATAATCGCACAATCTATTATTTCTACGGAAGATGCACTTATTTTAATCAAGTCAGCATGTCCTGGACCATCCACTAAAGTAATTAGATATTTATCAAGAACAAAACTAGTAAAACCTAAGTCTATTGTGATACCTCTTTCTTTACTTTGCGGATGAGCATCGATACCTGCAGTAGAAATGATTTCACTTAAAACCGAAGCTATTTTTGTCTTTCCTGAGTCGATATGTCCGAATAATCCTATATGGACGGGAATTCTCTCTTCAATTTTCAATATTTTTATCACTGATTTTTCTTGATTTTATTGTTTTAACAAATACCGAACTCCATAAAATTAATAACGATAATTTGAATTTTAAATATAATAATTATTTAAATTAATATAATTTATTATGATTAACCATGCCAAAATACTGCCCCTATTGCGGAGCTCAAATTAAAGATAAAGATAAATTCTGCATTGTTTGCGGTAAACCAATGATTTCTAACACATCTAAATCTAAAGAAAATACTGCACCAGAAAACCCCTCAGAAAATGAAGATGAAAAATCAGAAGAGAATAAAAAAAAAAAAGAAAAAAAGAAATCTAAAAAAGAGGACAAGGGTGAGACTAAAGAAGAGTCAGAAATAATCGCAGTACAACTTCCAGATGAAGCAAAAGAGTTGTATAAAATTAAAATGAAAAAGAAAATCCTTAGTGAAAAATTGGATGGTTATTTAAAAAAAATGAAAAGTCCTAAATATAATACCGATTTTGAGTTTGCTGAACAGCTTAATCTTCAAGTAAAGGCTGCTCAATCACTAGTATCTGATATAAAGAATAAAGAAAAAGAACTCTTATCTAATTTAAATGATAAATATAATATGAAAAAATTAACAATCAATATAAAAAAAAAGCGAGAACAACTCAAAAATCTAACTCAACAATATAAATTCCGTAAAATTGAAAAAGATGTATTTAATAATTTAAAAGAAACTTATAAGTCTGAATTAAAAGTGTTTGAAGCTGATCGAAAAGATTTACTATTAGGATTAAAAAAGTGGAAGACAGAATTAGGCACAGAAAAGGTAAAGTTAGAAACAGAACAAAAACTTCTAAAAGGACGATTTTCAGCAAAAGAAATTACCGATGAGAAAGAATTTAAAGAGGTTTATGATGATTATTCAAATAAAATCAAGAATTTGGACTTAAAGATGAAAATAGTAACTAATGCAATTAAGAAACCTGAATGAATAAAAGATTTGGTTAATCCAAAAGAATTTATTTCAAATGACATTTTAAAATTTGATAAATATGAGAAAAAAAATGATTGGTGTTATTATTTTTTTACTTGCGCTTTGTTTCTTAACGGTGGGAATAATGCAAGCTCAGTACGCATCAATACCCTTTTATTATGATCAAATGGCAAGTATTCCTTAAGCTTATTCTGAGTGAATTACTTAATCAAAATACCTTCCTTTTCTTAATGCTTTATGATCTTCTAAAAAACCCTTCTTCTGATACATTTTTTCCGCAGATTTTCTTTCTTTATTAACGGCGTTATAATGCTCTTTACATAAATATATTTTACGAAGTCTATTTTCATCTATTTTTAATCTTGCTCGTTCTACATATTTCCCATATTTTTCTTCGGCTAGAGATCGAATGGCACTTTCTCCACACCC
>JAEOTJ010000267.1 GCA_016839905.1 Promethearchaeota archaeon
CAAATTTAAGCTTAGCACTTAGGAGAAATACGATTTAGCCAATATTTCACGAAATTTAGATGTTTTTGCCGAATGCCGACGAATTAGTGGACGCCACGCGTAAACACTTTTGGCGTATGCCGACAAATTAGAAAACATCAAGTTTAAGTATTTTTGTCGATGAAGGTAAATTAAAAATTATCAAAAATTCCAAGTAATTCAATTATTAAAACAAAACAAATCAAAACTCTAATAAGAATTTTCATTCATTTTAAATACCTTTTTAATTTTTTTGCTTTTTCAGAAAATTCTATACATAAAGCATCATCTCCTAAATCTAAACAAATATCAGAAATTTTATCAAAATAATCCGCTGCTTGGGGAATTTCCCCATTTTCCAAACTTTCTTTTGCTAAAGCAATTAATCGATCTCTCTCAAATAATGGCGATAATAATGGTGAAACATCAGTATTTATTTCTAAAATACCTGAAACGACCTGAATCATTTTATTATGATTATTTTCATCTATAGCAATCATTGAATATGTTTTTACTCCAAGGATTTCTTCGATTCTGTCTATATTCATTGCCTCTGGCAAATCTTGTTTATTTCCAATAACAGCAGTTTCTGCATATGGAGCATTTTCTTTTATTAATTCAACAAAGACTCTACTTTTTTCTACATTTTCTAAACTTGAATCTGTTATTATGAGAACGGCATCACTACCAAAAATAAAATCATTCCATAAATAACTGAATTGTTCTTGTCCTGCAAAATCCCATAAATTAAAATATAGCTTACCTATTTTAATTTTTGATACTTTTCCTGTAATTGTTGGTACATGAATTGATGGAATTTCTTCAAAACTAATCAATCTAGTTATAGTTGTTTTTCCAACTCCAGAATACCCTACTAGAGAAATTTTTGTTTCTAGATTTTTATGAAAAGACTCAATTAATGGATTTAATATTTCAATTAATGACGTGTCTAAATTATCAAGATTATCTTTAAATGTAAATATGAACTCTTTTTTTAATGTTGTAAGATTTCTTTTTACTCTTTTTGGATCTTCATATATCCCAGTAATAAAGATAAAAAATAAATTATATTTACTTTCTGATGTATAATAAATCTTGTATTTTAAATAATCATAACTTCTAAAATCTGCTTCTAATCCAGGAGAAGTGCTTTTTATTATTTCTTGATATACCTGTTTTAGATTTTCTTGATTTATTCCTTTACTAAATGCTTTTTCAAAAAAGATGACTTCATTCTTAAGAATATATACTTGTCTTAGCATTTTACTTATACCTCAAACTTAATAAATTGAAAATGTAAGTAATAGGGATTATAATTTTCTATTATAAGATTAAATCACATTATTAAACTATTCTCTGATTACACAATCTAAATTAAAATATTTAAATGTTTAGAAATTGTTAAAAAGAAGACTTAATAAAATATTCTACTTATAAAATTTCTATATTTATCCCAATTTTTTTTTTTTTTAATCGAAATTTTAAAAAAAATTTAGTTAAAATTTATTAATAAAATTACAATTGTATCGTTGTTTAACTAAATTTTATTAATTCATAAATCAATATAATCAACTATGAACAATAGTCCTAAAGAAAAATTTATTGGCACGTTATCACAAAAAGAATTAGTAAGATTATATGCTAAACATGTTAATGGACCAAAAGTTAAGCTTTTTAAAAGTTTTGGATTTGATGTTATTCCCGGGATTAGAAATGGTGTTAAATATAAAACTTTAGAAGGTTCAAAACCAGGAGAACCTCCATTGGAAATATATAATTGTAGATCAAGTGGAGGTGTTTTCAATCTCGGACATCATAATCCTAGAATAATCCAAGTCTTAAAGGATGCCTTAGATGAAGGATTGGACCTTGGAGACCATCTCTTTTTATCTGAACAAAGAGCCCTTCTTGGAAAAAAGTTAGCGGACTTACTACCAGGAGATATTAGTAAAACAACATTCGGTGTAAGTGGAGGTGAATCAATTGATGTTTCGATTAAATTTTCGAGAGCTTATACACAAAAGAAAGGATGTATCTCTGCTATTGGAGGATTTCATGGTCATACAGGTTTTGCATTACTAACTGGAGATCCTGCTTTTCGAGATATTTTTTTATGGAATCATCCTAAATTTAAACAAGTACCATTTGGAGATATAGATTCAATGAGAAAAGCTATTGATGATGATGTTGCCTGTGTTATTTTAGAAACAATCCCTGCCGTGGGAGGAGTTTTAATAGCACCTAAGGGATATTTTCCTGCAGTTAGGGAACTTTGTGAGGAGAAAGGGACAATGCTCATAATTGATGAAGTTCAGGCAGGATTAGGTAGAACTGGCAGCTTATGGGCCATTGATGGAGGATTATATCCTGATGAGAAGGTTGTCCCCGACTTTATTGTATTGGCTAAAGGAATGAGTGCTGGGATTTATCCTATCTCTACCTGTAGTTATAGACCATTCATCGAAAGAAGGGTATTTAAGAAAGATCCGGTTATTCATGCGTCTACAACAGGAGGTTCTGACTTAGGATGCGTAGTTGCACTTGAGATGCTCAAGATACAATCAGATCCAAAATTCTTAGAAGATGTAAAAAAAAGGGGTGATTTATTTGGAAAAGGTTTACAGACCATTGTAGATGAGAATCCTAATTTAGTAAAGGCTGCAAGAGGTAGAGGATTAATATGGGGTTTGGAATTTTTCAATGATAATGATTCTATCCTAAGCATGGTTTATTCAATAAAGGAAGGTGTACTGTTAAATTATTGTGGAAATAAAAAAGATACTTTAATAATAATGCCTCCATTAATAACAAAAGAAAAGGAAATGGAAGATATTATAGAAAGAATCCGTAATGCAGTTACAAATGTGAAAAGAATAAAAAGTAAATAAAATATAGTAATGAAAATAGATATAAAATTATTAAAAGAACTAGAGAGATCAATTAATACATCAGATCCAAAAGAAAGGAAAATTCATATAAATATCCTTGGATATGGTGAAATTAGTTTAGTTTTTGAGATTATTGGCGATCCTGAAAACTTGGCATATAAAAGATTACCAATTTTTAATAATGAAATTCAGGTAAAAAGACATATTTGGGCCTATAATTCATATAATCGGATATTAAAAGATATAATTGGAATAAAAGTACCTGATTTTGATACAGCGTGGTTTAAAGATGATGACGGAAACATCCAATTCTATTGCGTACAAGAAAAGCTTAACAGCGATACTGTTGGTGATAAAGCTATTCGACATCTCTCCGATTCACAAATATTAAAATTTATTGAAATCATGATGATCTCATTGAAGAAAGTATGGACTTTCAATCAGAAAAATCCAAGGCTTCAAGTGGGTTTTGATTCACAAATATCTAATTTTTCAATATCACCATTTGACTCTAATAAACCGAGTATCACTAATAATACTGAGTTAATATTTATCGATACAAGTACTCCAATGTTAAGAATTAATGGGAAAGAAGCGATGGAACCTGAATTATTTACCAAAAGTGCTCCTTCTTTCATCCGCCCTATTATAAAATTATTATTTATAGAAGAAATCGTATCAAGATATTATAATTGGAGAATAGTCGCAATTGATTTAATGGCTCAACTATACAAAGAAAACAGGGCAGACTTGATACCTAAAATAACACGAGTTATAAACCTATTTTTCAAAGAACAGGCAAGTGAATTTAATATCCGTCCCATTTTATTAAGTGAGATTTACAAATATTATAAAAATGATGCTCGGATATGGGAGTTCTTTCAAAATTTAAGAAAATTTGATAGGTTTGTTAAAACTAGATTATTTCATAAAAAATATAATTTTTATCTTCCGCCAAAGATAATAAGATATTAATTAATAGATTATCTTCATTGTTATAATAAAAAATAAAATTAAAAAGTGAAATTATATGGGAGATTTTAAGCAGATGAGTAAGGCATATGGAGCCTCTGCCAAGATAATGGAAAAGAGGATGGAAAAAGAACGTCCGATGGATTTAGAAATCTTAAAAAAAGTTACAGAATCCTCGATAATCATCGTGGCAGGTTCTTATGATAAAATTGAATTGGTATTAGATCTCATTAACGTACCTTATGTATTAATTCAGACATATGAAGTAAGTCAAATTGAATTAAATCCTGATCAAATCTTAATTATCAATTGTCCTGGAGATATCAATAAAGGATTTGAAAAAATAAAAGATTTCGTAAAGTGGGGTGGTTTCTTATTCACTACAGATTGGGCCCTTCAAAGAGTTTTAGAAAAAATATTTCCTGAATATGTAAAATATAATAAAAAACCTACTGGAGATGATTGTGTGGCGGTACAAGTAGTTGATAAAAGTAATAAGTTTTTAGAAGGATTATTCAAGGCAGATGAGGATCCCATCTGGTGGCTTGAGTCCTCCTCGTATCCGATTAAAATTCTTGATAAAGAGAAAGTTAAAGTATTAGTTACAAGTAAAGAGATGGAAGAAAAATATGGTGAAGCACCAATTGTCATTACTTTTGACTATGGGGATGGAGGTTCAGTACTCCATATGACGAGCCATTATTATCTCCAGCGCGCAGAATTAAGAACTCAGAGACATAAATCAAGCGCTAAAGATTATGTCATGAGTGAAATGGCTTTTTCAGCTCAAGAAGCAGAGGAGATGAAAGAAGAATTAGAGGGTGTGAGCCTTGGAGAAGCAGAATCTGCATACTCTACAACTCAATTTATTAGCAATGTCATTGTAGAACAACAAAAAAAAGTTCAATTAAGGAAAAGTAAGAAGAAGCAAGAAAATAAGTAATTTCTTTATTATTTTTTCTTCTTTAATGCTTGACTATATTTCTTTTTACACGCTTCTGAGCAAAATACATGCATCGTTCTGACTCATTTTTATCAAGCGCCTATATTTTCGCCCCCTCCTCCTATTTCTTAGACAAGAACTTCAACATCTTGGAGTGCTTGATTAACTGAAAGTAGGTTTTCTTCATCACAAAAATTTGGATTTTTATATTTTCCAAAAAGTAATAATCAAATCAAAAATTTCCGCCGACCACGAATTGCCCATATTTGGAAAAGAAACTTTCATAACAAAATAACCTCTCAAAGGTTAAAAAGAGATCAGATACCAAAAAACGAATTTCTTGAAAAAAACTCGAGTGCATTCTTAACGGTGAATCTTACATCTAATTTCTTTGATGGATTCAGCATTGTTAAAACCATTGACATTGGATTTTTAATACTAGACACGAAATATTCAAAATTGGATTTAGGATTAAAATATATATTTTTTATTTCATACGGGATCAAATACTTGTCATATCTAAACAAGGTATTAGTTTTATTTTTGACAAACATTAAATAATAAAATGC
>JAEOTJ010000268.1 GCA_016839905.1 Promethearchaeota archaeon
ATACTATAGGATAAACGGTGGTGGTCAGATTTCATGTGGGGACTCTGGTAGGCTAGATGAAAATGCTTGGAACGCATTGTCCCTAGGTTCATTAACCCTCACTTTTTATGCGATAGATAGTTTGGGTAATATAAATTCTAAATCTATAACGATATATAAAACTACTTGGATTGTTATCAACCAACCAAATATAGATGATGTATTTAGTCCCGCCCCCGATTATTCTGTTACCCTTTCTGGAGCCAATCTCAATGAATTTTGGTATAATCTGAATGATGGTGGCAATATTACGATAGACGGTTCTGCAAGTGCGCAAACTTATATTAATACAATCAACTCAGCTGAATGGAATTCTCAACTAGATGGGTTGGTAAAAATTAATTTTTATGTCGATAATACATTAGGAGAAATGTCGAAAGAAAGTGTAACGGTTATTAAAGACACCACTGCTCCTAATATAGATATTAATTTACCTGGTGATAACGCACCATTTTCAGATGTCCCCCCTGAATTCAATATTAATGCCGATGATGACCGTTTAGATGAGGTTTGGTATACTGTTGGTGCCAGTCCAACAAAATATGACATTACAGGTTCCACCAGTGGCACGATTGACTCGGGTGCATGGGATGCATTGCCAGAAGGGCCGGTCGCCATTATATTTTATGCGAGTGACAGTTTAGGAAATCAAGGATCTGAACAGGTCAATGTTTTTAAGGAGCTTACAGGCCCTACAATTGATATTAAATCACCAGAATACGGATCATCACATGTGGACCCTCCTAACTATGAATTAGAGATTTATGATTACTACTCATCAATACAAGAAATATACTATAGGATAAACGGTGGTGGTAAGCATCCATGTTCATACTCAGGAACGATTGATGAAAATGCCTGGGCCATAATATATAGAGGTACAATAAACATCACTTTTTATGCAAAAGACGGTGCGGGTAATGAGAATTCTGAAACTGTAATGATTAATAAAACTTCAGAAGCAGCTTCACTTGAAAAGGATGAAACTGAAGATGTAGATGTACTTAATGTAGTTGGTCCAATAGTTCTTTATGTAATTATTGGTTCAGTTGCTCTGGCTTCTGTATTTGCAGTTGTATCAGTTATTAAAGGTAGACAGTTAAAAAAAAATGTTTATGTTCCAAAAAAGAAGATGATGGGATCCTATCAATATCCTTCGACAACGTCAAGAATTCCTTCAAGTGGCTATCAACCTCATAGAACTTTTACTTCTCCAAAGCGAAGCCAAATGGAACAATATAGACCTTCACAATACCTCAGTTCACGAGTACTTTATGATCATAACGCACCAGGATCTTGGGCGCCATCCCCTCAAACTCCGCCATCATATAGGGCGCCACCTCCTCAGGCTCCGCCATCATATAGGGCGCCATCCCCTCAAGCTCCACCATCATATAGGGCAGCACCTCCTCAAGCTCCGCCATCATATAGGGCGCCACCCCCTCAAGCTCCGCCATCATATAGGGCGCCATCCCCTCAAGCTCCGCCATCATATAGGGCGCCATCCCCTCAAGCTCCGCCATCATATAGGGCGCCATCCCCTCAAGCTCCGCCATCCCCTCAAGCGCCACAACGAAGATACGTAGATCCCATGGAACGACAGCAAATTCCTCAATTACAGCAGAATATTTCTCATGTTAATCAAGAGATAAGTCGGCTTGAAGATAATTACGGTCAAGAGAAATTAGGGTCTTCCGAATATTTAAGTAAAAAAAATTACTTAGATCAAAAATTAAATGCCTTTGAACAGAAAATGAACCTTCTAAAAAAGAAATATGAAAGAAAATGAATTATACTTGATCTAATTTTTTTTTATATAGTAATTATTTTTTTTTTTAATATGTTTTTAATGTATGGTAAGCCGACATTATTTGAGATTTACCCAATCACCCCTGTGATTCTTTCTCTGATGAAAAGGTTAATCTTCTTAATATAAACTTGAATAATTTTAATTTCATTAGGATATTAATCAAGAACCTTCTATTTCAAAAATAACTTTTAAATGAGTATATTTTGAATTTAATAGTTCTAAAACTTCTTTGGTAAAAGTTCTAAGATTCTCCACTTGTTGTGGTTTTTCTTCTGCTTGCATATGATAAAATTCATGAAGTAAATTCCTGGTTTCATCAGAACCTTGAGTTTTTAAGTAATTTAACCAATGAATTGAAGTACTACATATCTTTTCTAAATAATCATCGGGATACTCATTTTTATCGAAAATTTTATCGTTGTGAGTTAATATCGCTTCAGCTACTTTTTCTAAGTAGTCTGCGATTCCAAGAGAAAGACGACACAGAGAAATTAAATTGGATGTAATTCGGGTATTTCTTGTATTCGCCGCTTTCTCAAAAGCATCCCAAGCATTATTCCATTCTTCTTCTCTCTTTTTATCTTCTCTATATTTCCCATCAGCACCTTTAACCATAACAATATTTATAATATCACTAAGATCAACATCATGCCCTCTTTTAAGTTTTTTAGTAAAGATTGCCTTGAGATTGGTACCTTCTAAATAGCTTCCCGCACCAAAATCAAGTAATTGGTCGAGATCATTTGCGGCAATTAATATTTGCTTCTTAGTTTCTTTTGTAATTGGATTATTCCATTGAATATTTTTTTCCCATTCTCGGGTTTTGATATTTTGACTCCATCCTGATCTTCTTAAAACATGGTGTAAAACATGTACTTGGAAAATCCAGAAATCGATATCATCTGTAAACCTTTTACGTCTCCAATCTCTAGTTGTATATTTGCCTAAATAAAGTTTTAAAGTTCCTCGAACGAGATTGAACTTACCCTTTTTTAAAGTTTCACGTGCCTCGTTATAATGTTTCCCTTTTGGATCATTTGAGAGATCAACAATTTTATTTAAAAGATTTCTAGCTTCTCCAGCAACAATATCACATGGAAGGCTACCATCAGAAGGATAAGCCCTCGACCCACCATCTAAGAACTTTTTGAATAATTCGAGATCATCATCTGGGATGATATACCAAGGATTATTAAACATTATTTTACTGAAAATATGATGCGTGAAACCATCTTTATCTATATTTGTTTTTTCTGATAAAGGAGTAATATCTCTAAGATTATCGCCTTTTTTTACAACGTCAGCTTTAATATCCCATATATCAGTCATTGTTTAATGTTAGAGAAATTAATTTTTAAATTATTGTATATTTTTATTATTCAATTTTTCTCGAGATTCTAGAGAGGGGATGTCCTTTAGCCTTCATTTTTAATTCATTAAACCATCCAAAAGGAAGCCTGACTACATAAAAATCACGTGATTTCAGCATTGATTCGATTGTTTTAAAAGACTTAAAGGCAAATTCTAAAGAACTAAGTTGACCAAAAAGATGAGCAAATGGTATAATCACGATATTTGATATTTTCAATTGATTAGTTATCTTTTCTATTTCAATAAGGGCTCTTTTTAATACCTCGGGACTTGCTTCATCTTGTTTTTCCATACTAATAAAAAGAACTAATGCGTTTTTAACCTGATTTTCCCTATTATCATCCGTTATTTCTTCAATAACTTTAGAACGACCCTTTTTAGTTACCTTGTACTCAAAATAATCCACATGAAATGATAAAAATCTCATTTTCCACCAATAAGTTTTTTTGATTATTATTTCAATATATTATTAATCAAGATTTAAATGTAATTCATTTCTATTCCGCAGCATTTTGGTATTTGATGATGATGACATTCATCAGAACAGCAGCATAACAAACCCTCTCGCATTATCATTGATTTAGTACAGCAAGTCGGTATATCTTTTTCTTGACCACATGTAGAACAAACTAGTTTTGCCATTAAGTTCTTCACCTACATTTTTAGAGATTGTTTATTAAGTATTAGATAAATCTTAAGAAATAAAATGTATCTTTTATATATTATAATTTATCAATGATAAGCTGTTTCATTTGAAAAGGATTTTTTTCTAAAAACTTGGATTTTAATAAATCCATTTCGGATTTAAAGTCTTGATAACTTTTTCTATGTTATTAATCGGTGGTTTACATGTTTTATTAATACACACGTAGGCAGTTGATTTACCTTCTATCTTTTCAAACCATTCAATAAAATTTGAAAATTCGTCAATCTTGGGAGGGTAAATTTCGGTGGGACGGTGTATTAGTACTTTATTAGGAAGAAAAGAGTTCCTCACCGCCTCCAACATTGTTTTAGTATCCTCTGCTCCAGTATCTCCGGCTATAACTAAAGAATATGTTGGTCCTACTCCGAAATCAACCGCAGATAGAAGCTGAGTATAAGCGATGGGCGTGCTATCTACTTTTTCAGCAAATACTCGTCCAATATATTCTGCCTTTTCTTCAAGTTTATGATCTCCTGTAATATAGGATAAACGCAGTAGATTTAACATTGCAACAGAGTTTCCAGAAGGAAGGGCACCGTCATAGATTTCTTTTCGTCTTGTTAATAGTTTTTCTCCATCATCAGGAGTAAAGAAGAATCCTGCAATCTCTTTATCCCAGAAATAATCAATCAATTCGCTGTTTAAAGTCAGGGCTGTTTTTAAATAATATGTATCGAAGGTAGTTTCATAGAGTTCGATTAATCCCCATATAAAAAAAGCATAATCGTCGAGATAAGCTAAAATTTCAGCTTCTCCATCTCTATACCTATGTAATAATCGATTCTCAGAGTCTTTCATTATTGAAAGAATGAAATCGACAGCATTTTTTGCAGCAGTCAAATATTTAGGTTCTTTAAGTAGTTGATAACCTTTCGCTAAAGCAACAATCATTAATCCATTCCAGTCAGTTAATATTTTATCATCTTTATGTGGATGAATTCTTTTCTCTCTATACCAAAATAGTTTTTTTCGTATATCTTCTAATTTTGGATTATTAATATCCTTTAAATTATCAATATGTAAAATATTATAACCTGTTTTTTCACGAGTAGCTTCTTCTAAATAATTACCTGACTCCTCTATTTTAAAATTCTTTAATATATAATCAGATTCTTCAGATGTTAAATATTTTTTAATCTCGTTCTTTGACCAAACATAAAATTTACCTTCCACACCTTCGCTATCCGCATCTTCGGCAGAATAAAACCCCCCTTCTGGAGATGTCATATCACGCAATACATATGTTAAAATTTCCCTTCCTGATTTTGCGTAATTCTCATTTTTTGTAGCTTGATATGTCTCTAGGTAAGCTATAGATACCAGAGCCTGATCATAAAGCATTTTTTCAAAATGAGGTACTAACCAATGGGAATCTGTTGAATACCTATGAATTCCAAAACCAATATGGTCATAGATTCCTCCTTTTCTCATTTCTTTTAATGTTTTTTCAACCATATCGAGTGCTTTCTTTTCACCCGTTCTATTCCAATATCTTAACAAAAATAATAGATTATGAGGTGTAGGAAATTTAGGACGCTCTCTAAATCCACCATATTCTGCATCAAATACAGCTTCAAGCTGTTTATAGGCTTTTTTGAGAATACTCTCATCCAATTTATCTCCTGGAGACTCTTGGGTTAAATTTTGTAATGAAAATGTAATTTGTTGAGCGGAATCTAATATTTGACTTCTATTATTTTTCCAAAGTAGTTTAATTCTTGATATTAATTCTATTAATCCTATTCTTCCGAATCTGCTGGTTTTAGTAAAGTAAGTACCTGCAAAAAATGGCTTCTTATTTGGTGTTAAAATGATCGTTAAAGGCCATCCCCCTGAGCCAGTCATCATTTGACAGACAGTCATATATATATTATCTATATCAGGTCGTTCTTCTCTGTCGACTTTTATTGAAATAAAGGTCTCATTCATTAATTTTGCAACTTTAGAATCTTCAAAAGATTCATGAGCCATAACATGACACCAATGACATGTAGAATACCCAATAGATAAAAAGATAGGTTTATCTTCTTTTCGAGCTTTTTCAAATGCTTCTTTCCCCCAAGGATACCATTCTACTGGATTATCCGCATGTTGGAGTAAATAAGGACTTTTCTCATTATCTAATTTATTCATTTATGCTCTCGTCAAAGTTGTTAATATAAACAAATTTTTTCAGGGGTATTCTTGGGGGTCTTTGTTCTTCTCCTAGCTTCATTGGTTCAGAGAGATCTGGATTTATTTCGTCAGATTTTTTCCCTATATTTATTAAAGTTATTAATCTCATTTCTGCAGGTATTTTTAGAATCTCTTTCGCTTTATCCTCGTTAAAACCAGCTATAGGGTGTGTAACGAGTCCTAATTCAGTAGCTCTTAATAGAAGGAAGGCTGTTGCCATACCTGTATCAAATAAATAATATAATCTTTCTTTAATAATACAGTCGTTTTGTGGCTCGCTAAACACAGCGATTATTAAGGAGGCTTTTTCAACCCATAAATTTCCTGGAGAGAGTGTCGAAAATAATTTCTCTAATTGTTCTTTTTCCCTGATAAAAATAAACCTCCAAGGTTGTTTATTAGCACAAGATGGTGTTAATTGTGCTGACTCCGCCAAATCTTTAATTAGTTCATCTGAAATCTCCACGATTTCTAGCGATCTATAGGCTCTTCTTTTCTTAATTGCTTCTTTTACGTTCATAACATTCTCCTTTTTTTAAATTTAGTTATTATTTAGAAATATAGGAATAAAGATATCAATCTACGCTTTATTCATTATTAAGAAAATACAATATCAATTAAAACGTATAATTTTATTATTGAATATATTTATAATTTATAAAATGTCTTTCAAGTTTTTTTTAATAAAATATAAAAACTTAAAGTCCCTGATCTTTAGTTAACATTTAAAGAGGCCATTTTTTTAGAATCCCTTTGGATACAGAATCGCTTCTTATTCTTGTAAGAATTTTATCTCTTGATGATAAAAATCTAATTGGAGAATCATCAAGGACCTTAATCTTAATTAATTTTTTATTTTGGAATTAACATTTTGCCTATTTTTTCAATTCGTTTATCTCTCGATAAGCTTTTAGTAATTGGATTATTATCGCCATATAATTCTTTATGGAATACTGGTTTTTCTATATTCCAAAAAACTCCTATTGGTTTTTTAACTGTATCTTTGATCATCATCATCGCTATTTCATAATCTTTTGGTGTTTCATCGAATGTCTCAACTATCTCATTATATAATTTATACGTGTTGTTCCATGATACACACGGCTGTAAGACATCAATAAATGAAAATCCTTTATGTTCAATCGCTTTAACTATTAATTTTGATAAGTGTTCAATCTTGGAGGAATATCCTCTGGCCAAGAATGTTGCACCAGTCTCTAAGAGAAGTGCCAATGGATTTAAAGGTTCCTCTATACTTCCTCGCGGAGTAGAGGGCCCTTTCCATCCTTTTTTAGTAATGGGTGTGAATTGTCCCGTTGTTAAAGCATAAACGCCATTGTGATGCATTATAATTGTTATATCCGCATTTCTTTTAGCAGCAAATAATACATGAGCCAGCCCTTCACCCATCGCATTACCATCCCCTGAAAATGTAATACATTTCAAATCAGGATTTGCAAATTGAATACCTTGTACTGAAGCTATATCTCTACCATGGAGGCCATAAAGACCACTAAGGTTGATATAATCAAAGATCTTTGCACTACATCCTATTCCAGCCGATATTATTATATGATCTCGTTTGATTCCTTTTTCTTCTAATTTTACCACAGCCTTTTTAAAAGCATTGAGAATTCCAAAATTCCCACAACCAGGACACCAAGTATTCTCTGCATTAGTACTTAAATTATCCATCTTAGAGAACCTCCTTTATTTTATTAGCTAAATCAATTGGATCAAATGGTCTACCATCATATTGTTTTATAACTTTTTTTGACTTAATTCCTGCTTTTTCTTTAATTAGATTTGTAAACTGTCCAGTAGAACTTTGTTCTACTGTAATTACTTCATAATTTTTATATTTTTCAAGTTCCCAGATAGGTAATGGATTTAAATATATAGGTTGAATTACAGTCGCATCAATTTTGCCATATTTAATTGCCTCTAAAACACTCATGGTAGTAGATCCATATGTCATTATGATTGGTCCTTTATCTCCAAAAACATTTATTGATTTCAGTTTCTTAATGTAGTCTTGAATTGCTTCGACTTTTTTATTTCTTTTATCATGCATTTGTGCAATCCATTCAGGATCTTCTGTTGTAATTCCCATCTCATCATGTTCATAACTATTCCATTTAATTACATCCTTTGAGGGAGGAAACAGCATCGGTGAAATGCCATCACTCGTATCAAGATACCTTTTATAATCTCCTTTAGATATCTTCATTGCTTCAGCCCATTTAGCCTTATTTACATCAATGTCTACAGTCATGCTACTTTCTGATAAATGCTTTTCAGTTAATAAAATTCCCGGAGTTTGAAATTTCCAAACCAAGTCGAGTAATTCAGCAGTGAGATAAAATGCTTCCTCTAAAGTACCGGGGGATGCTACAATTCGTAAAAACTCGCCATGTCCTGCGCTTAGAGCAAAATTTAAATCACTTTGTTCTGTATATGTTGGCACGCCAGTTGCAGGACCTGGTCTCATTGATAATACACATAAAACTGGAGCTTCCGTGATACCTGCTAATGAAAATCCTTCCACCATTAGAGCAAATCCACCCCCACTAGTACCTACCATCGTTTTTGCTCCCGTAAATGAAGATCCAACTGCCATATTCATTACAGCAATTTCATTTTCGGGATGAATTACTGCGATATTAAAATTTTCTGCTTGAGCTGCAAGATAATGTAGCATTGATGATGCAGGAGTCATCGGATATGCATAATAGATATCAAGACCTCCGGCTATTGCACCTAATACGATAGCTTGATTTCCAAATACAATTGGCCTTTCTTTATCACCTTCTCCTATTTGAAACTTGTTGAATACTTGAGGTTTAGCAATATCATATATTTTATTTGCATATGAAACGTTATCTTCTAATCCTCTCTTATATTCGTGTTCAATTAATGATTTCATTTCAGATTTATCCATACCCAACGAGGTGCATAAAATGGCAACAGCTCCAACCCCTAACATTATATTAGGATTGGGATATTGTTTTGATTCACTACTAAAAGGGATACCAATCCCTTTCATCTCTCCTTTCTGATCTGAATTATACACGAGTATTCCATCATCTGTGAGATGGCTAACATGATTATCATAACTTCTTTTATCAAAACAAACGATTAAATCTGCTTTCATATAATGACTATATACTTTATCTTTAGAAGTACTTACAACAGAGAAATTATGACCCCCTCGGATTAAACTCATGTAATCATCCATTTGAAAGATATGATGCCCTTTTAATGAAAAAAGATGTGAAGCTACAGCTCCCGCTTTTTTGACACCTTCACCTGCCTTCCCGCCAACGAGAAAAGTAAATAATTCTTTTACCATATTATCATAACCAATATTAAATTATTAATCGTTCTAATTATTCTATAATTACATTGAGAAGTAAAATCTTATACTTTCACATTCTAATATATCCTTTTTTTAATTTTCTTTATAACTCAACTTCGAAAGTTAGATAATATCATTATGCATTTATTTTAAATCTTTGTTTATAAGATACCCCATTTAACTAGAACTTTTGCTTTAATTCAGTTGATTTTCTTAAATCATTATTCTCTTTTA
>JAEOTJ010000010.1 GCA_016839905.1 Promethearchaeota archaeon
AGATAGAGATTCGAATAAACAATATCGTTATTATGTTATTACTGATAAGGGTATAGAAAAGTTAGGTGAGGAACCATTACAATTAAAGGATGAACTGTTTGTTATCCATGAGCTTAAAGAAAATGTAGGAAAACTCGAAGAATTAATAAATTTTTACAAAAAGAGAAATCTAGAAGCAGCTTTTATTATTCATATTGTAAGGATAGTCTCAAAAATAGGTGATAATTTTTTTGAACTGCAACAAGATCGAGATTTGTATATGTCGCTTTTTTATATTTTTTATAATTCAATCCTCGGACAAGGCACTTTTGCAAAGAAATATTGGAGATTTGATTTACCTTCTCAAAATTTTAAAGGTTATAAATTGAATTTGGAACAATTTTGCGAGACATTTAAAGTAGATAGAGAGGCAATCCAGTATTTAGCCCGAGTAAAACTCATTAAGAGTGAATTTGGTTTTTACCTCATTAAGCGAGTTGATAGTGATTTTTTCTTTCACGAGGAAGATCTACTTGGAACTACCACATTTAGATTGATAAAAGATCGATTAATAGATGAAATAATCAACTTTCAGGAAGGGATTTCTGATCAAATTTATGATTTAGATGTCATGTCTGAAGAAATTACTGTTGAATTAAAGGAAATGGGGTTAATCTGGGATGAAATCATTGAACAGTTTCAACTACTAGTGTTGAATCTAATTATAAAAAATGCTATAGAGATGGGATATTTGAACATAGAAAGGGAGAAGCTAATGGAGGCTCTCACTCAATCGCGTAAACTTGAAACATCCAAGGAGGGAAGATTATTAAAAGATATAATTTTAAAAGGTCTTAAAATGGAAGCTTTAAATCTAAACACTCTCACTCTTAATAACGATTAATTTTTTTTGAAAATTAATTCTCTCTTTTATTTTAAAAATTAAAACATCTTGAGTTATTTAGCGACTGATTACATCATCAGTTAGACATCGAATCCATTCAAAATTTTTTCATTTAATTAAAATCATTTTATTATGTTGGCTCACGCTGCGAAAAAGGATTTTAAAATTAACGATTATTTGACCTTGAAATTGGAGGGTGGAAGAACAGTCATTTATGTAAAAAATCAACCTTTCAGGCAATGCATGTATTTATTATTAGATATCCCCGTTCATGAAATTGAAAGATATGACGAGATAAGATCAATTGACGAAGCAGCTGTGAAGTTAAGTCGCAAAATGGAGCGAAATCATAGGTTAGTTCCTCCTGAAACAGAGTTTTGGGGCCATTGCTCAAACATCCAAGCTTGGGTCGATAATGATTATGATACAAGAATCCTTCATCGTAACTTGGCTTTTCCTTTGCTGAAAGCGTTATCTGATGCGGGGGATATTATTGCTAGACGCAAATTTAAAGAAGAAATTGCTATGAGGTATGCTACAGGTCATCCGACTGTAGTCAGATTTTTAACTCAAAATGGTTATTTACATTATTTAACTGAAGATGAATTCGAAAGTCTTTTAGTAGATATAGATTTCCCGAGCATTGAAGAATTTTCAAGAAAAGTATCATCACATCTAGAATCAGCTGAGAATCCAGATTCTGAGAAGCAGATTAAATTACAACTTACTAAGTTCTTACGGACCTTTCGACTTTCATATAAATATTTAATTTTAATTAAATCAATTGAAAACATTCCTAATGGATTGAAACAGCCTTTCGTCGAAATTGTTTATAATCGATATAAAAACAACAGAAGCTTTCCTCTCCTTAAATTTCTCAATAAAGCTATTATCAATTACGAGTGTTTGGATCTACAACCTCTTACATATAAAAACAGATTAGTTGGTATTCTTCAAGACAATTTTTTAAGCCTAAGTAATAAAATGATTGAAGACATCTCAGATATCAAAGGTTTAGAAGAAATTGAATCAAAAATTGAGCATTTAGATTTAAGTAGTAACCGCATTACTGAAATAAAAGGTTTAGAGCACTTAGAAAATCTGAAAAGATTGAATTTTAAGAATAACTATGTTAAAAAAATTGAAGGGCTTGGAAATTTAAAAAAT
The DNA here is from genome assembly GCA_016839905.1 of Promethearchaeota archaeon. The sequence goes on from JAEOTJ010000010.1 coordinate 2,051, forward strand.
TTAGAATGGCTTGATTTTTCCGGGA